>DALZLW010000005.1:0-48933 GCA_032007425.1 Stenotrophomonas sp. | reverse complement strand
ACCTGGCCAAGAAGGTGATCGTCGAGGTCAACGAGTGGCAGCCGGCCGGCGTGGACGGCATGCATGACATCTACTACGGCACCGCCTTGCCGCCGCACCGCAAGCCGATTCCGCTGGTGCATGCCAACGACCGCATCGGCGACACCGCGCTGCGCTGCGACCCGGACAAGATCGTGGCGGTGGTGCGCACCAATGGCCCGGACCGCAACAGCCCGTTCAGCCCCATCGATGCCACCAGCGAACAGATCGCCGCGCACCTGATCGAATTCCTCAAGCACGAAGTGGCCAAGGGCCGCCTGCCGGCCAATCTGCTGCCGCTGCAGTCGGGCGTGGGCAACATCCCCAACGCGGTGCTGGCCGGGCTGGCCAAGAGCGGTTTCCGCGATCTGGCCGCGTTCACCGAAGTGATCCAGGACGGCATGCTGGACCTGCTGCGCGACGGCGTGCTCAGCTACGCCTCGTGCACCGGGTTTGCGCTGAGCCCGCAGGCCAACGAGACCTTCAAGGAACACATCGATTTCTACCGCGAACGCATCATCATGCGCACGCAGGAAATCTCCAACCACCCGGAACTGGTGCGCCGCCTGGGCTGCATCGGCATGAACGGGATGATCGAAGCCGACCTGTACGGCAACGTCAATTCCACCCATGTGATGGGCACGCGGATCATGAACGGCATCGGCGGTTCGGGTGACTTTGCCCGCAACGGCTTCCTGTCGGCGTTCCTGAGCCCATCGACGGCCAAGAATGGCAGCATCTCGGCCATCTTGCCGATGGTGAGCCATGTCGATCACACCGAACACGATGTGTCGGTGATCGTCACCGAACAGGGCCTGGCCGACCTGCGAGGGCTCACCCCGCGCAAGCGTGCCCAGCTGGTGATCGACAACTGCGCCCATCCGGATTTCCGCGCGCAGCTGCAGGATTACTTCGACCGTGCCAGCCATGAAAGCTATGGCAAGCACACCCCGCACCTGCTGCCCGAAGCCCTGTCCTGGCACCAGCGCTGGCTCGACACCGGCACCATGCGCCGCTGAGCCATGCCCGGCGAGCGGTGCGCGCAAGCCCGCTCGCCTACTGGCTGTTCCAATGCAGCCATGCCATTGCCCACTCCCCCTTCCGTTTGCTCGACTTCGGCCCCGCCCTGCCGGCTTGGCGTATCACCGCAACCGCTCGCTCAACCGGTGACCGGGGCCTTACCGGCCTCTGTGGTGAACCAGGCCCTGCCGGCGACGTTGCGGGCGCCACCGGCACTGATGCCACTGCCCTCGTGCCTGCTGACCACGATGCGTTCAGACTGCTCGGGAAAGGGAATCCCCGCCACGGTTGCCTTGTGGCTGCCGCGTACTTCGGCGTTTTCACGCGAACAGCGCGCGGTCGTGCTGCAGCGCCTGTTCCTGGCATTGCCCGACGACTGTACGCTGGCATCGCCGCAGCACGCACTGCCCAGCGCAGCAGGCGCATCCGACGTGGCCTGCGCAGCGGCCGATGCGGTATACCGTGGCTGCCCGGACATGGCCGCACCCTCTTACTTTGCACATTACGAGCAGGCCCTTGCCAGCATCGCCGATGCCATCACCGCATGCGGGTGCATCATGCCGGGGGCTTACGGGTTCATACGGCAGTCCCATGCCGCCCGCCAGCTGCTCGCCGGCAACATCGGCGCACAGCACCGGCGGACCATTCTCTGCGGCTGGATCAACTGGCAATGGGCCGCGTTGTCGGCGATCCATGTGGATCCGCTGATGATGGACGCGGCTGGCCCGGACCGTACACGTCCGCTGTGCTTGGCCTACGCGCTGGATGAGCCCTCGCGCGATGCATCGCAGATCCGCATGTTCCTGTCCCGTGACGTCGCCCTCGTGCCGCGGGGTTCAGCGTCCGCCGCTGGCACCGCCCCGCAGTTTGGTCAGTGACTGGGCCTGCAACCGCTCATACAGCGCGAACTCGTCCTGTACGGCCACGCCCAGTGCCTGTTCGAAGGCTTCGCGGTTGGCGTGCGCGGCATAGGCTCGCTGCTCTTCCCCACCCAGGTTGGACTGGAAGATGCCTGCGGCGCTGACCGGCAGGAAGTCCTCGTAGATGATCGGATCGGCGGTGGCCAGGCCTTGCTGCAGCAGGACTTCGGCCGGCAGCTCGGCCAACGCGTCCGGCGCTGCGCGGCCGGCAGCGGTGGCCTGGTAGCGATAGAAGCCCAGGCCCTCGCGGCGCAGGGTGTCATGGTCATCCGGGAAGGCGGTGAACGCGGCCTGCAGGCGGCTGCCATAGTCGCCGGTGCTGCCGGCACCGTCGGCATCACGGGCCTGCGCCAGCAGCTGGTCGTACAGCGCGCGGCCCTTGTGGGTGAGCGCCAGGCCGCGCTGCTCGATCTCGCCGAAGCGTGCGGTGTGGGTGCCGGCCTCATCGCTGCCGCTGCCCGCATCGGCGGGGAAGCGCACGGCTTCCTGCAGTGCCTTGAAGCTGGTCTGCCGCAGCAGGATCGGGCAGCGCCGACGCGGCGGGCCTTCGATGACCGCCTTGGCGGCCATGCCCTGTTCGATCATCGCCTGCTGCGCCGCATCGATGTCCAGCGTGCGCGGCGTGAGGTGGTTGATATGCGGGCCACGGAAACTGACCACGTCGGCGATCAGCCGGTGCGCATCACTCAGGGCTTGGTAGGTGGCCAGTGACACGGTGGCATCGCTGTGCCACCGGAAGGTTTCCAGCGCCTGCTCGACGAAATCCGCGGCATCGCCGGGGCTCAGTCCGCCATCACGTTCGGCCTGCTCGATCAGCGCCAGCGCGCCATCGGTGAAGATCCGGCGCTTGGCAAGGATGTCGGCGGCCTGCGCACGCAGCCCGGCATCTTCGATCAATTCCAGGCGCAACAGGGAGGTGAACACGCGGAACGGATTGCTCGCCAGCGCGGTCGCCTCGACAGGGCGGAAGGCGGTGGAGTGCACCGGCACCCCCGCCACGCTCAGGTCGTAGTAGCCAACCGGGTACATGCCCATCACCGCGAACAGGCGCCGCAGGGTGGCCAGTTCGGTCGGCGTGCCGACCCGGATGGCGCCGTGGCGCTCTTCGTCCAGCCGCTCGCGGTCACCGTTGCGCTGCATCTGCCCGGCCAGCGCCGGGTCCTGTGCCAGCACCTGCGCGTTGATCGCCGCCACCAGCTCGATCAGGTTGCCGTACAGCGGCACCTCGGTGCGGTACATGCGGGACATCGCCTGGGCAAACAGGCGGCGGATGGCATCAGGCGCAAGGAAACGATCAGCGTTCATCGGGGACTCGGCGGCAGGATCGGGAAGTGCAGCAGCCATTGTCGCCGTTGCCGGTGATGGCGGCCAGACGCACAGCAGCAAACGGACCTTCGGGGCGATGACCACGCCAACGACGCTCAGGGCCGTGGCCGGTCCCAATGCTGGTAACTGGCGTCGATGGCGCTGCGCAGCGCTCGCCAATAGCGTGGCTCGGGCTTGGGATCACTGTCCTGCAGCACCCCACGCCAACCGGCTTCGAGGTCGGCGGCATTGGTCAGCGCGCGCACGTAGGTACGGCAATCGCCTTCGACCACCTTGGCCCAGAAGCAGGCCAAGTACACATCGGCGGCGTGCCAGCCGTGGTCGGCCATCAGCGCCTGGGCATAACCACGGCGGACACCGGCGTAACGTTCGAGCTCGTCCAGGAAGCTGTCCGGGTAGCGTTCGGCGTAATGATTGATGTCCACCAGCCGCGCGTCCAGCCACGCCTGTCCGGTCGCCACTTCATAAGTGGCCGACTTTTCGGCGGTCTGCTGCGCCTGCACGGCGGCAGGCAGCAGCAGGCATCCAAGCATCAACAGGCGCGGCAGCAGGCTCATGTGGTTGATTCTGCCGCAGCCAAGGCGCGCTGTCAGGTCCGCTCTGCGTCGGCCTTGGCCTCGATCGCCGCCAGGGCCTGCGGCCAGTCCCACGCGGTATCGGCGGTGACCATGCGCGGTTCATCCTCGGCGACGCCGTGCTGGGTCTCGTGTGCCCACGTCACCGCGTACGGTGTGTGGATGCCCCAGCCCCCCAGGTTGACCACCGGCTCGATGTCAGAACGCAGCGAGTTGCCCACCATTACGAAACGTTCGATGGGCAGGTCGAATTCGGCCAGCACACGGGCATAGGTTTCCGGGTCTTTTTCCGAAACGATTTCGATGCGCGGGAACAGGTCGTGCAGTTGTGCGATCTTGATCTTGGCTTCCTGGTGGAACATTGGCCTATTGTATGTTGCTGTTTTTGCGATCATTTTAGGCTAGCATCCAATAATCGAGGCAAATCAGGGGCAACAATGGCACGTCCTTCAAAGGCAGTCCTGGCGGCCAGAGCCAAATCCAAATCGCTGCTCACCCGCGACTGGCCCTCCTCTGTCCCGGGCGTGTTCTTTATAGCCGTTGGCGAGCCTCGATGGGCTGCACGCATCCGGTGGCAGAAGGACAACGCGGTCCACCGCGATAAGACCCACGTCTGGAAGCTCTCCATCAATCCCAAGACGGGCGGGTACACCGAGAAGGATCTCGTCCATTGGCAGAAGCAGGCCGAAGCCTGGGCCGAGGCCGAGTGGCTCGCGCTGACGAAGTCCGGAAAAGAGTTCTCGCGTAGCGCCTTGGCCAGCTCGTGGACGCTGGAAGCGCTGCTGACGAAGTATCTGGAAGGGCTGGACGACGGCTCGATCAAGTACCGCTCCTGCGCCTCCGATCGCTCCCGGGTTCGAGTCTTACTCGGGATCGCCGAAAAGGGTGCCAACGCCCACAACAAGGCATTCGGTCCAGTCCTGGGCAAGACGATGGACGAACTGGCACCCACCGACTTCTACACCGAGCATCCACGGTCGCACCCCCGGGCCATCCTGCTTCACTACAAGGGCAAGAACGGTCAGCCGCCCAGGAACAACGCGTGCATCAAGTTGATCCAGACCATCCGCACCGTCATGGGCCACGCCATCCGTGAGTGGGGGCTAGACCTGGACCTCACCAAAGTTCCGCTCCCCCCATTGGCAAAGGATCCAGGCCGCGACGAAACCCTGACGGAGGAGGAGTTCGGCTGGATCATGGACGAGCTGAGGGAGTGCGATCAGGCCACGCGCGATATCGTGCTGATGAACCGCTACTCCGCGATGCGGCGCAGCGAGGCGGTCAAGCTGGACTGGGAGCGTGTGGCGCTGGACAACACATCGGCCAGGCTCACGAACACCAAAAGCCGCCGCGTGAAGGGCAAGGACCTGGATCGCAATCGCGTTGTCCCTTTTGCTCCCGCCATCGTGGAGATGCTGGCTCGCCGACGTGAGGCCTCAAAGAGCGATACGGGCGCGGTGTTTCTCACGGCTGCAGGCGCCAGGATCTGGGCGGATGCGGTCACGAAAGCCTGGGAACGGGCTCGTCGTCGTGCAGCGAAGAAGCACGAAGCCCCCCTTCTGCTAAACAAGCGGCTTCACGACCTGAGGCATACCCGTATAACGGAGCTGGGCGAAGACATGCCCGCGGCCATGATCGCCAAGATGTCCGGGCACGACGATTTGGCCTCCTTCATGCGCTACTTCAATCCGAAGCCTGAGGCCATGCGAAAAAAGATGGCCGAAGCGGATCGCAAGCGTCTAGCACCAGGCCAACCCGGCGATGACCTTTCCAGGGTAGAAACCGCCGCCCTACTGCTCGCCGAACTCTCTCCCGAGGAGATGGCGCAAGCAATCGCGAAGGCGTTCGCAAAGCGGCCAGCCACATAGACGTGAATAGCCGATTTCATTGACGCCACCCAAGGCCATCAGATGATGAGGGTGCGACCGAGTTCTCCCCTTCTCGGCCGATGGGCTTCTATGCTGCCCGCGCCTTCGGTTCGCCGAAGGCGTTTTCAGTGAACTCCAGAAACGAACAACATTCAGCAGCCAGGTCACCAGCATCAAGCGCCAAGCAGCGCCTGGCAGTCCCGGCAAAGCCTTCGCGGTGGTAGACCACCCAACACGCACCAAATCGATCCTCAACCAGATAGATGCATCCGCGCGCCGTAGACAGGCCAATACTCA
Organism: Stenotrophomonas sp.; assembly: GCA_032007425.1. Taxonomy (GTDB): domain Bacteria; phylum Pseudomonadota; class Gammaproteobacteria; order Xanthomonadales; family Xanthomonadaceae; genus Stenotrophomonas. Next base: position 42,909 of record DALZLW010000005.1, on the reverse strand, counting down.
CGGCGTCCTTGCCCGGATCGACCTGAAGATCTCCGAGGAAATATCGAACATCGATCTCGACGCCAATGTCGTCGAAAGCATCGCTCACACGCTCGGCGACTTCCCACATGAGCGCCGATCCCGCGGACACAAGACCCGTATCGTCGTGCGCCACATCAACCATGATGACCTCGCCGCCCAGCGCACCTGGAACTAGCGCACCTGGAACTCATGCCTTGCTCTGCCGAACGCGAATGCTGCCACCGGCGCATGCGGCATGTCCTGCTGGGCAGAGCGCCACCCATCCAGTCAACGTCCGCCACAGCACGCTTTGCACGGGAGGAAGCCGAGAGCTTCGAGAAGCTCGTCCGACAACAACCCTTCGGGCATTTCAAGCTCAATGCGGTGGAAGTTGAAGACCAGCATCTTGATCGCCTTTTTGAGCTTCAAAAGCTCCAGAAACGCCTGCCTTCTGGCGGCATCCACCTCTGGATCCTTCGTAAGCAAGTAGAGCTTCTTGGCAGGCGCGTAAAGATGTCCTGTGAGCCCGGTGGAACTGGCGTACTTTCGCAGCCGATCAACGTCCCTGTGGATCTCCTCCATCAAGTCAGCCTCGCTCTGATCTGTAACGCTCTCCGGCCCTTCCTTGGAGGCATACGAGACCGCCTTGGGGTTGATCGGCACGCCGAAATGGCTACCGACATTGGCCCAGAATCGGTCAATGGGCTTGTCCTTGTACTGCGGCCACTCCTTGTCGCAGAAGACCTGAAACTCGCTTACCTTCTCTGGGCCAAGCGCCACGATCTCGGGCGGCGTCTCAAAGTTCTCAAAGCTCGCCCGCAGGAACTCACAATCCTGTTTCGCGTGGTATCGCGGCGTGTTCACCTTCATGACGTACTGAGGAACGAAGTACCGCTCTCGACGATGCAGGTCTTCCCGGATCGCATCGGCATCCACTTTCACCCCACTATCGGCCCACTGCTTGAGGACCCCGAGCGTCGTCTTGTGCTGGTACAAGAGCACGATCTCGTCGTTATTGAGGACATCGCGCAGGGAGAACCGGCTAAGGCCCGCAACCGCCTCGCTCACGTCCGGCTTGTCACCCATCGACCTTGCCAGGCGGTCCAGCGATCTGAAGTAGTTGAACTGAGAGACATAGTGCATGCGCATCTACCTATCGATATCGAGAGCAGGTTGCAGATCTACTTGTCTTCCTTCTGGAAGATGTTCTTGATGCTACGAAGCATCTCGCTGTCGTACTTGATCGCTCCGGCGTCAACCAGAAGATCGAGCGCCGAGTCCGGCTGAACCCCATTCTCGGCTTCTTCGAGAATGAGCGGTTCGTTGTCGACGCTGCCAAGCAGGCTCTCCGCCAAGTGCCGCGAGATCCGGTCCGTGAAAAGCGTGAGCACGGGTTGCTGAAAGCCGATGTTGAGCGCCTGGACCATGGCGGCAGTCCTGTGGGGGATCCGCAGGCTCAGGGTCTCAAAGTCGCTACTGTTCGACTCGACGCTTGATGCGCTAAGCGTCGCGTACAGCTCGGACGAATGCTTCTTCTTCATTGCCTTTCCTTCGCAAGCCGATCAACGATCATGTGGAACTGGTCACTGAAACTATCTCGTGGACGATCCGGAAGATCGTGGTCGTAGTACCGCTCAAGCTTGTTGTTCGGCCCCTCGAACACTACGTCGGACCAGCTTTCCTTGCTCCGGAAGCTGATGCCGGAGATGTCGTCCGCATGAGCTGCGACCAGCGCTGCACAGTCCTTGTCGTCTGCGGCCAGGTCTTGAAGCATCTTCCTGATGACGGACTCGATCATTGAGTTCAGGATCTGCGAGCGCGGGGTGCCCGACTGCTTCGAGATGTTGTCGAGGATCCGCAAGTCGGACTTGCGGATCTTGACGTTCAACTTCGGCATCGGGGTCTCCTTCGCTGACTGGTAGGCCTCCACCAGGGATGGGCCGTCTGCGAACTTCTCGTGGTTGATTTCGTATGGCATGGCGTGTGTTCCGATTGGCCCTTCAATCCCGCTTGAACTTCTTGTGGCGATGGAACGCGGTGACCAGCGTTTCGCCGTCATGGACGATGCCCGCGCCGCCGCTGGAGCGCATTTTTTCCAGCTCACGGATCAGCTGCTTGTGCTTCTTGATCTCCTTGTCGATCTCCTTTCTCCCCAGCAGGGTCATGTCGCCTTTGCGGTTGGACGCACCGCAGTCAAGGATGAGATCGACCATGGCGGCACTGATGCAGCGTTGCTGGGTTCGGGCCTGAAAGTGCTGGGTTGCGTTCATTGTCCCCTCCTGCGTTAGCGTGGGGCTAACTTTACTAGTACGTTTCGGATTAGTCAACAGGTCTTATTAGGATTTTGTCATCGGCCCGGAGCCAAGCCCGGTCTCAGCGCTCCCCGAGACCCAGGCCCAAATCCCGCCCTATCCACCAGGGGCATTGCGGCCAGCTGGCTTGGAAAGCGTCCCGAGCCGGGGATCCGCCCCCGACGACCGGCAACCAACCCGGTGATCAGAGAAGATCCAGACCGATCTGCTGGTTGCGCGATACGCCCGCGAGCTGCTGGATCGCGTTCTGCTTCATGCGATCCAGCCCCAGCTTCATCCGGGCCAGTTCCAGGTCTTCCTCCGCGCCATAGAGCCGGTAGTGGCGGGTCATGCGGGTGAACGCGACCAGCATGGTCTGGTTGTCGGTCTGCTGCGGGTTCACGTAGTGGAACACCGCCGGCTGTCCCTGCCCCTGGCTCTTGTGGATCGTGTCGGCGTAGCCCTGATTGAAATGATTGAAGTCCTGGGTGCGGACGGCAACGCTGAACGCCTCGCGTTCGCCGCGCGCCTGGACGCGCAATCGCAGGTCGTGCCCGCCGTCGTTGGCACGGATGGCCACGACCTCGGCCAGGTCGCCGTTGGTCAGCCCCAACTCCGCTGCATTCTCGGTGATCCGCACGCGGTCCCCACGCGCCATCACCAGGTCCAGCGCTCGTTCGCCCTGTCGGCCCTTGACCTTGAACTCCTCGCCTTCGAGCAGGCCGCGATCTCGCAGTCCTGACCGCAGGCGTTGTGCGATGGCCTTCCCGTCCTCGTGGGTGTGGACCAGCACCAGCCGGTTGTCGATGCCGTACTCGCTGTCGAACCAGTCCAGGGCCAGTGCGTCCATCGCCTGCTGGCGCGTGTCCCAGGCATCGATCTTGTTGCCGGCTTCGAGTTGCTGCCAGATCTGCTGGCTCTTGGCCTGGACCTGCGCGCGCGATTTCGGGTCGGTGTCGGTGCCCAGGATGACGCGCCCGGACGCATCGCGGTCATAGAACAGCATCGCCAGTTCCCGATCCTCCACGCGCTGCTGCCGGCGCACTTCGGTCAGTTCGGCCTGGCCCAGTCGCTGCGCCAGCAGCGCCATGCCGGAGCCAGGGCCAATGGGTTGCAGCTGCCTCATGTCGCCAGAACAGAGTAGTCGGCTGCCAGCCGCATCGACGTGTCGCATCAGCTGGCGCACCTGCTCGGTGTGCACCATGCCGGCCTCATCGAGCACCACCACACAGCGGTCGTCGAGCACGACGCGCCCCAGCTCGATCCGCTTCAACAGCATGGCCAGCGACAGCGACGCAATCCCACTCTCGGCCTCGAGCTTCTGCGCTGCGCGTGTCGAAACGCAGGCGCCCAACAGGCGTTGGCCATTGGCCTCGAAGGCGCGCTTGTAGAGTTCGGCCACCGTGGTCTTGCCGGCACCGGCCACGCCGGCCAGCACGGCATGACCGCCGCTCTCGCAACACACGTGGCGAACCGCCGCACGTTGCTCGCCGCTGAGCACGAACCCCTTCTCCGCCTGGTAGTCGGCAATGACGGCATCCACCAGGGCCACGGGCACGCGCTGCGCCTGTTCGTCGCGGCGCGCGTCGGCCCGCTGCTGGACCTCCTGCTCCCAGTCCACCATCCAGCGTGCCGACCAGCGCGAGCGCGTATGTCGGCGCGCCAGGTGGTCGCCCCGGTCGGCCAGCGCAATCGGTGGTGGCGCGATCTCGAACATGGTGGCTTTCAGACGGGACACGTCGGCGGCGAGCTGCTCCGGTCCGGCACCGGCGCGGGCTTGCGCCACGGCCACCAGCAGGTCCTTGTCCCCGACGATGGCCTCGTGGGCGTGGAGACGATGCAGGATCTCGTCGTCGCTGCGCTTCGGCGCATGGGTGTCGCCCAGGGACTTCAACGCCTGCAAGTCCACCGGCTGACCCAGTTGCGCCAGCAGCGCCTGCCAGTGCGCGAACATTTCGGCGGGGGACGGTTCGTCCTTGTGCTTGCGCGTGGTGCGCCAGGCCTGGTCATGGCTCATGCCCTTGGCCATGGCTTCTCGGATTTCCGCATCGCGCGAGGAAAAATGGCGGATCGTCGCCTCCTCGATCCCGGCCACCTCCCAGGTGCGCGCACCGGTATCGTGGCCATCGAGATCGCAGACGACGGACTGCGCCAGGCCGTAGCCCAGTTCACGCAGCCCCTGGGCCAGGTGTGCCTTGTAGATCGCGTCGGCGGCATGTTGGTGCTCGAACAGTTCGATGGGATCGAACGTGGCCCAGTGGCCATCGGCCCCCAGTCCGACGCCGTAGATCAGATTGTGGGTGTGTAGCTGCGGGTCGATGTTGCGATTGGCCAGGTGATCGCAGGCGGTGACCACCAGCCCTTCGATCGGCAACACGTCGCGCCCACCCTTGCCACGTCGCGTCTCCGCCAGGCCCTCGACAAAGGCCACGGTCGCATCCACGGCACGACGATGCGCGGCCACGATCAGTCCACGCTCTTCGGTTTCGGACAGCGCCATCAGCACCGACACACTCTTGGGCGCCGAACAGGTCAGGTCGAACCCGACCCGATGCCCGCCGCGCCAATGCTCGACCGGCTTGCCGTTCGCGTCCAGCACCACCTCGCCATTGCGGTCACGCTTGACCGTGCGTTGCGCCTCGGCACCTGCATTGCGGCACAAGGCCGTGCCATCGGGCGCGAACCCGCGCGCCAGTTGCTGCATCTGTTCGCGTGTCGGCTCGCCGTCGAGCCCCAACGCCTCGGCGCCTTTGCCGCGCCAGCGCAGGGTCTGTTCCTCGACGCCGGCCTCACCCAGGTAGTAGGCCGTCAGCCGTTCGGTGTCGAGCAGGTAGTCGAGTACCGCATCACCACGTGCGTTGTTGCCTCGTGCCGTGAGCGCCTGGATGGTGATCATCGGCTACGTCTCGAACGGCATGTCCAGCTGGCGCCGGATCTGCTCGAGCTCCTGCGGGTCGAGCGCCCGTCCCTCCTGAGCCGCCGCCGCGCCCGCCGCTTCGCGGGTGGGCAAGACTTCGCCGCGCTCGCTCAGCCACGCAGCCTTGACCTGTCCGGGACGGCGTACCTTCATCGGCTGGCCAGGGAACTCCAGCAGCAGCAAGTCGTCCTCCTGCTGGACGATGGCGCGGATCGCATAGCCTGGCGGCGTCTTCGTCTTCACCGGCCCCAACTCACTGGTCAGCTGGTGCGGGTACACCACCGGCGCGCCGTCGGTGTGGACCACCGCGCCCTCCTTGTAGTTCATCGATGCCAGCTTGTTGGTGCCCAGGAGCTTGGCCAGCTGCTCGCGGGTCTCGCCCATGCCAATGCGGCAGATGATCTGGGTGCCGACCATGGAGGTCAGCGCCTTGACCTGGTTGTCGCCGTAGATGTCGCGCAGCTGCGCCAGGTCCTGGACACAGGCAATGACCACGACGCCCTTGCTGCGCCCCTTGTCCACCAGCGGCGCGAACTGGATCTTGCCGATGGACGACAGCTCGTCGAACACGAAACCGATGAAGCGGCCACGCTCGTCATCCGGCAGGCTCGGCGAAATGATCTCCGGCACGGCCACGTTGACGAGCGCGGAGATATAGGCCGCGGTCAGCGTCGCGTCCGGTCCCGCCTGGACAATGATCTGCCGCGGCCCCGCGTAGTCATCACGCACCCAGTCGGTGATGGCGAACCAGCGCTTGCCGACCTGCGGCCAGGCCCGCGCCAGGTCATCGACCACGCGCGTATAGCCGCCCAGCGTGGCGAGGATGTTGAAGCTGGTCGGGCTCTGCGGGTTGGACAACAAGCCGTAGGCCTTGCGGTAGTTCGCCTCCAGGATCGGCGCCAACGCCTCGGCCTGCAGCGTCAGCCGCCGGGCGAGGTCGGGCCAGGTCCAGGACTCCGGCTTCTCGTTCTGCAACGAGATCAACGCGCCGGTCAGCACCTGGCGCGCGGCCAGCGTCCAGAACTTGCCCGACCCGGTGTCCTCCGGGATCAGGCTGTCGGCGAACACCGCAGCCTGGGTTGGCGTGCGCACGTCGCGAGCCACATGCCAGGTCCGGGAACGTGCATCGAACGGCGAGAGGAGGCTCATGTTCGGAAAGTAGGACCCCAGATCGCCCTTGATGTCGTACACGAACACCTTGTCGCGGCGCTTGTAGATCTGCCGCAACAGACCGAGCAACAGCTGGGTCTTGCCCGATCCGACCCCGCCATACAACAGCAGGTGCCGCGACAGTTGCGCCTTGGACAGCACCAGGTCTGGATGCAGCGCCAGGTGTCCCGGATCCGCTGCGCGCTCGCGCACCGGCAACGAGCGGCGCCGCGCCTCGCGGATCGCCGCCTTGCCTTCGAGCAACTGCGGACCGGACACCACCCATACGTTCTTGCGCGGGATCAGGCCCAGCCACGCGAGCCCACCACCGAGTCCCATGCCGGTGATCGTGGCCAGCGCCAGCACGCACCAATCACGCAACCACTGCGGATTGTCGATGCGCGAGAAGAACGCCGGGTCCAGGGCGAGGACGCGCCACAGGTCGGCCCATCCCAGCAGGCCCGCGGTCAGCGGCACGAACCCGACCAGGAAGCCGAGTGCGCCATAGGCCGCGCCCTGGTCCCAGCGGCGCACCGGAATGTCCGGCGCAATGTGCGGCCCGGGTTGGCCCCAGCTGTCGTAGATGGCCGGCTTCATCGCCCACCACCCGTGCGCTCGCCAACCACCTGGACGGCATGGGCGACCGCAATCTGGATGGCCTTGGCCTGGCGTTCGAGCAACCCAGCCTGGAACGCCTGCGCGGCCCGCGCTTGCGCCTCGATGAACTCGCGCACCTGCTTGCGCATGACGCGGTTCTCCTCGATGTTCTGGTTGGCATGGCTGCGCAGGTCATAGCGCATGTCCTCACGCATCGCTTCCAGCGCTTCGACGAACGGCGCCAGCTGGTCGCGCACGCCATCGGCCTTGTCGATGACCTTCTCGATGGCCTGCGCCATGAACTCCGACAACGACAGCCCGGAGCGCAGCGCGGCGGTCACGATCCGCGCCTTGCGTGTCGGCTCGATGTAGATGAAAAGTCGCTCGCTGCGCTTGTGGGTCATGCCAGCACGTTATGGCGCAGCCGCTGCGCGTCAATCGCGCCACGACGGCGCTGCGAACCCCTTCGTACTCCTGGGGATGGCGCGGGTATGGATCATCTCGGCGCCGCTGCCGCGCCGTTGCCGCAAGCGATTGCCAGTGCTGGCGTTCGCGCTCGCCACCGCGCATTTGCGCCGTCGTTCGTGCATCACCCTGGTGCGTGGTGTCCATGTTTCGGCTTGGCCTTCGCGGCGCTTCTGGGTGCTCGTCCACCCTGTCGCCCTGGCCAAGACCGCACGCGTCCATAGGCTGGTGCCATGCCACCGTCCGCCATCGACCTGTCCACATTCGTGGCCACCATCGCCGCGCATGACCGCCTGCGCCATGTCGCGCTGCCCGGCTTCGTGCGGCGTCGCCTGCACGCCCAGCTGGGCCAGGCCTGCCCGTTGTGCGCGCAGCCCTATGACCTGGGCCAACCCAGCGGCACTGCGTTCCCGGTCGTGGCCACGCTCATCCATCCGGCACTCGGTGGTCCCGTCTCGCCGGACAACGCCTTTACCTGCTGCCGTTCCTGCCAGCAGCAACGCGCGGCCGTGGACCTGCTGGCTTTGGACGTGTTGCCCGACCCACTGCGCGCACGACGCGCGGCCGTCCTGCTCACCAGCCACAACCATCTGCTGCCGCTCTCACCCACCACGCGCCCGGCTGACTTTCTCCGCGCACTCGCGCGTCGGCACCAGTGGCCACGCTCGCGCGTGTTCGCCGCGCAGCGCGAGGACGGCCATGGCGTCATCGGTGTGTCGTCGCGGTTCGGCGATACCCAGTCCACGGGCCTGGCCCGCTTGCTGTCGCGACGGGCCGGCGACATCGTCCACCAAGACCACCGGCTCACGGTCCATCACGTCGAGGACGCCGCATTTCGATCATTGGTCTGGGAACTGATCGACGCCAATACCCTGGTGGTGGCACTGGCCAACCCGACGCCACCCCGCGACTTCCTGGACTGCTGGTGGATCACCTCGGCGTCGCCGTCGGCTTTGCGCCTGCGCCAGGTCGGCATCACCGTGCCCGACCCGGCCAGGCCCCAGTCGGCAATCACGTCCCACCGGATCACCGCAGGCGCCCGCGAACGATTGCACGCAGAGCTTCGTGTCGCTCACCGCCAGGCGAACACACTGCGCCAAGCGATCAACGATCAACACAAGACGCACTGGCTCGATGGATTGGAGCGCGACACCCGGGACGAACAGCACCTGCTGGATCGACTGCTCACCGCCGAAACCCGAGCGGCGGAGCTGCACCGTCAACTCAATGCCCCGCGGGAAGCGCAGGATCCTCGTCGAACGGCTCACCCCCTGAAGCGGCATCGACCTTGGTCTCCTTGAACCACCACTGGCAGACGCCGCCACGGAACCGCCGACCAGTGATGGGATGATGGGTCAGTTCCATCGGCTCGACCCGCCACCCGGGAACCCGGTGCGAACGCACGTCCCGACGCCCGTCGCGGCTGCGCCAGCGAACTGCCCCGGGGAGTGTGTAGACCTGGCTCATTGCAATCTCCTGCGCTAGTGGACGGTCAGGTTCCCATCCACCGGCAGGCCCGTGTAGGGCAACTTTTTTGCGCTATCGACGGCACCGAACCGACGCGCGTAGCTCAGTAGCCATACCCGCCCGGCGTGGTCGCCATCATGAAAGCCGATCTCCTGCGCCCAGCGCTGCACCGGCCAGTCGCCGCCGAACGGCACGCGCCGGGCATAGACCCTGGCCAACCATTGCAGTTGCGTTCGATCGTCATCGCTGGATCCAGGGAACGGCTCAACCGCACACACGGTCGGCGACAACCGCCGCACATGGCCAGGCGCCAGCGGCAAGCGAACGCGCATCACGTCCGCTCCCACTTGCCCGTGGCAGTGAGGTACTCGATGTCCCAGCACTGGCCGATGGGCGCGCCTACCATCACCAGCGGCTCGCGCAACTTCTGCCGGTTGATCGGCCCGACGTACAGCCCGGTGTAGAGCGTGCGCCCGTTGCGCCGCATCCGGAACCGCAGCCGTTCCGGCGTGCCCTCGATCTGTTGCCGCACCCGCGCCCGATCCGCACCGGCCGGATCGTGCGTGCGAAAGCAACCCCGATGGCTGCCATCGACATAATCGCGGGTGATCATCCAGCAGGCGAACGCCTCGCGCTGGACGGTGATGGTCTGTTGCATGGCTATCGCCTCCTGGTCACGCCCGGGACAAGCCCCCGGCGATGTCCCTGATGGCGACCGGCCGCCGGCAGTCGTCGCGCCGTCCAGGGAACAAGCAGCGGACGCTGGCGCGGCCCGCAGCGCAGCGAGGACACGGGCGAACGCTGCGGCCCTTGACGGAACAAGCGACGACGAACGGCACCCGCTGCATCGCAGCGCCTGACGTTTCCCGGGCCAGCGACCCAGCCCGCAGGGCCGAACAGCGTTCGGTCGCGACGCGACGCCGGGCGCGGTGGCCACCCCGGGTGGCCAGGCCCCCAGCCCTCAGAACCCGATGCCCATCTCCGGCATCGTCCGCACCGGCACCGCCACCGGCTCCACGACCATCTCCGGCTCCTGCGCCACCAGCGGCTCATGCCGATAGCGCTCGATCTCAAGGAAGTCGCACACCTTCTCCGCCGACGCGGCCGCCTGGTAAATGCAGGCCGGCTCCTCCTTGGCGATCTGGATCCACATCGACAGATACGCCGCATGCTGCGACGGGTCATGTCCGATCCCCAGCTCCACGCCCATGAGATGGCTTGAAACTTCAGCGACCAGCTCCTCACGCGCATACGACAGCGAACCGAACGGCCCCGACAAATCCCGATTGAGCCGCGACGCATGCCCGGTCCAATGCGCAAGCTCATGCAAGGCCGTGGCCAGATACGCCTCCTCGGACACGAACCGCTCCGGGTGCGGCAAGCCGATCCGGTCCAACCGCGGCGAGTAATGCGGCGAAGACGACCCATGTTCGATCACAGCACCGGAGCTGCACAGCAGTGCGTAGCACTGCGCGTTGCGCTGCTCCGGTGCTGGCATCTCCCTCGACGGCGCCAGCGGCATGCCGTCGATCTGCTCGGCGTTGAACACCGAGAAGTGAAACGGACGCGGCGTCGAGGACGTGAGCACGCCCTCCCCATCGCGCTCGGGATAGATCACATACCGCAGCGGCACCGACTTGGCGCCCTTGCGTACCTGGGCACCGATGGACTGCGCCTGCTTGTAAGTCAGCCAGCGCCGATCCTCATACCCTTCCACCATCCCGGCGATCCACAGCATCACCATGTTGCCGCCGCGATAGGCACGGCCGGTGGTCGGGTTGTACGGAAGCCCGTTGACCAGCGCCGGATCACCGGGTTTCAGGAACGGCAGGAACGGATGCCCCTTCTCCATCTCGGCGATCAGTACCGCGGCCTGCGCCTGGGCCATATCGGCATACTTCATCGAACCCTCCTCAACAACGACACGTCATCCTCCCCGTTCAAGAACACGCCGTTCAGGGCACCTTTTTTGCGCTATCGGATCGACACAGCCCCTCGATCCGCACCTCGCGTTCGTTTTCCAGCGCCAGCCACACCAGGCGCAGCACCTGTTCCAGGTCGTAGCGGTTGTCTTCCGGTTCGCCCTCTTCGATGCGCAGCCCCGACGCGCATTCGACCACGCGCCAGCGCATGCCCGCGTCCAATGCGTCCTGTCGTGAAAGCGCCGTCTCGTGCATGGCCAGCCGCGAAGTGAAGTCCACCTCACCATAGGAAACGAACGCAGCCCGGCAAGGCCGGGACTGCGAACCGAAGCAGCAAACCGGCTGGGTCAAACCCAGCCGCGCGCCGCCATCGAGGTGTAGCCGGTGGTGCCGACGACGAAGTGATCCAGCAAGCGAATATCAACGAGGTTGACGGCACCCTTGCACCGCTGGGTCAATGCACGGTCTGCCGCCGACGGTTCCAGATTTCCGCTTGGATGAACGTGTCCGAGGATGATCGCTGCCGCGTTGTGCACCAGTGCCCGCTGGACCACGACCCGAGGATGCACCTCGCACCCATCGACGGTACCCGCATGCAGGTCCTCGAAGGCAATCAGTCGGTGCCGAGTGTCGAGGAACGCGACCGAGAAGATCTCGCGGTCATGCGCGCCCAGGCGCATCTGGAACAGCTTGCCTGCCGTGGACGGATCGGACAGCGTGGTTGCTTCGCTGATGCGGTTATGGCAACGGGTCAACAGGGCTTCGGCCCGCAGCAGGAGTTTCTGCTCGGCATCATTGAGAGGGACGGGAAAGCGCATGAGGTGTCTCCTGGCTCGCCGGATTGGCGTGCGTGGGACGACACCGGGGCAGAAGGCGACGACGCACCGCAGGGCGCAACGCAGTGGAGCAGCCCGCAGGGCTTGCGTCGGCGACCGCCACGGTAGCGTGCCCATCGCCGCCTGGCGAGCCGGGAGACACCCGCGACCGTCTAGAACGGAATGTGCGCCGCCTGCTCCAGGTCCTTGGCCTGTTCCTTGTCCAACGCCTTCGCTCGCACGCGGCGCTTGGCCGGCTCGGCGGCAGGTTTCACGTCCGGCGCAAGTTCACGACGCCGGACTTTGTCGAACACCAGCGGCTCGATGCCGATGTCCTTCAAGGCCTTGTGGGCATCGTTGATGGCGTTCTCCACCTCACGCCAGTGGGGTCGTACTTCGGCGTAGGGTTGCAGGCGCTGCCCCATTTCAGGATCGACTTCCCGCGGCAGCCCCAGTCGTGCGCACGCGGTCAGCTGTGCCAACTCACGACGCAACGCCGCCTGGGCACGGGCCTGCTCGTGGTCGCCCTCGGGGAAGCGTTCGACCAGCACCTCGCGCAAACGCGCCACGTACTGCTCCGGCTTCGGCGTGCGCTTGCGTGGCGGGATCAACGCATCCAGCCCGGCCTGCCGGATCGCCTGGGCGTCCGCGGCCAACGTGCCCTCGTGCGGCAACGACACCCCCGACACCTGGTCGCCGTTGAACACCGTCATCAGCACGGGCTTGTAGTCGCCCTCCTTGCCGATCCAGGACAGGATCTTGGTCCCCATCTCGCCGCGTTTGACGGACCCGCCGCAGGCCTTGGCCTGATCGAAGGTCAGCCACAGCGGCGAGGTATAGCCCTGCTCGGTGGCCGCCATCATCAGCTGGATGGCGTTGTCGCCTTGGAACGGAAAGCCGGACACGCCGCGCGGCTCGCCGCCGATCTGTGGCAACGGTGCCTGCGGGTCGTCCCACTGCTGGAAGACGGGGTTGGTGGTGTTGGCGAGTTGCTCGTAAAAGCTATGCGCCTGCTGCTGTCGGTAGGTTGGAAGATCCATGCGGAGACACCTCGATAAAGACTTTGTGCCCCTTGCGTAACGCCCTGCGCACCAACGCCAGACACTCGCCCACCGACACCAGTTCATCGTGCTCGGGCATGAACGCGTCGGACAGGCGGATGCGCATGTCGTCCTCGCTCTTGCGGATCACGAAACGGTCGGCAGCCAGCAGGATCTCGGTATCGGTGAACATGGTCATGGCCCTTCTATGCTCGAACCAGCGTAAGCACGCGCCCGGCCTGCGCAAGCCGGGCACTGCGAAGCGTTGCGCGGAACGCGCCTGACATGGTCAGGCGCTCAGTCCTCCCAGCTCCTTCAACCGCGCCAGCTCCGCCAACTCGGCATCGGTGAACCGATACTCACGCCGTTCCGTCGGCACACCCATGCCGAACGGATCCTCACCGCCCGTCACCTGGCACCGTCCCTCTGCTTCGGCGCATGCCTGGATCACGTTTCGCTTGGCACTGGCCACCTCGGCCGGCGTGATGGCCAGGCCACGGATCAACTGCGTCCGCTCGGTCCCCCTGCGTCCACGCACCTCCCGCACGCCGCCGTTGCGGATGTCCGGACGGCGCTTGAACCGCTTCCAGAAGCTCTCGCGTTCGTACACGAACAGGTGCGCATCCTCGGCGTACTTGCGGTAGGCCTCGTAGATCTCGCCCTTGGTGTGCTCCACGCCATGCGCCGGCACGATTTCGCAGGCCTCGAACCAGGTCTCCATGCTGTCGTTGTCGGTGTGGATCTGTCGCGCCATCGCCTTGACCGCCTCGGGCAGTGCCGCGCCGGACAGCGGACCACCGCGCTTGAGCAGGCGCATCAGGCCTTCCACGATCCAGCCCAGGAACAGCGTCCCCTCCTGCTCGAAGATCTTGCGATCCAGGTCCGGTATCGAAGTGCCACGCGCGCGTGCCGACCCCGGCCACGGCACCACGACCAGGCGACGACGCACGCCATCGCTGTCGTCGCGGATCAGCGGCTCCTGGTTGGAGCAGATGATCCAGTAGGCGGTGGACTGGTACTTGAACGAGGGCCGATGCTTCGGGTTCACCGACACCGGATCGTTGGAGATGATCGACTTGAACTCCTTCTCCGCCCAGCGCCCCTTCTGCTCGACCTCATCCACCATAACGAAGGTGGCCCCGACCAAAGGTTCGAGATGATGCGGATCGGCCAGCTTGTGCAGATCCAGCGTCGCCGACTTGCTGTGGAAGCGCAGCAGGAGCTTGCCCATGGTGCCTTTACCACCGCCGCCATCACTAACCCACCAGGCCGAGGACTGCCAGACATTAGGCAAAAAGGACAGCGCGCACTGCTCCTGGACCAGAGCACGCACCTCAAGGTCTGGCAGCGACGTGGCCAGATAGCGGCCGAACAGGCTGGTCGGTGGCACGGGTGAAGGCACGAAATCCTGGCCATGCGTCACTCCCGCCGATGCCTGGATCTGGTGGGTCAGCCCGAACTTGCGTTCTGGCGCTTCCAACCTGCTGCGCTGCGGGGTGATGTGGAGATACCCATCCAACAGCGGGAATACCGCATGACCAGGATCTTCCACGCGCATCGGCCGCTGCTGATGCAACAGCCCCGTCAGCGTCTTCCAGCAGTCGCGGGCGCGACTGCTCGACAGCTCGTCCGGAAAGTGGCGGTTCATCCACACCGTCGCCCGGGCATAGCCGTCGTTCTCGCTCATCAGCTCCCAGTAGGCATCGTTCCAGCGCCGCACCAGCGTGCTGTTGTCCATGCGCTCGGCTGCAAAGTCGCCGAACACACCCCGCATGGCGCTGTCGCACCACACCTTGATCGGGTTATCGCGCTTCTTCTTGCCAGACGCATTCTGTGCAGGACTGGCCGGTGCAGCTTGAGCCGCCGCGGCCGCTGCACCGAATGGGATGACGTTGTTCCCACCCGCAGGTGCGGCTTGACTGCCGGTGCCTGCGCTCGTATCTTGCTGCTGTGACATAGGTTGATCCTTATGTTGCGGTCTCCGCCAGGAAACCAGTGAGTTGAAAAGACCCCGCCGCGCCAACGGCGGGGTTTTGCTTTATGCGGCTTTCGCCGCGATATGCGCCCACACCAGGCGACGCAGGTACTCCGACAACGACACACCTTCACGCTTCGCCAGCAGCGCCAACTGCGAGCGATCCTTCGCGCCCAACCGGATCCCGGTGTGGACCAGCCGGTACTCGGCTGGCATCGACGGCCGTCCTGGCCTGCCGGTTGAATGCGACGATGACTGCGACATCTACTGCCTCCCGTGGGTGATGCCCCAGCAAAGCAGGCATCGGAAAAACGTCAACCCAGGCGAACACGAAAACTGCGAACCCAAACCGCAGAACGCCCCTTCATCCCCGCCTGCACGGGTCAAAGGTCAAGGCAGGTCATGCCTCCTGAAACCAACCCCGCCCCGTGAAAAACCCCTGTAAAAAAGCGCTCCAGGTCAAAGGGTCAAAGGTGTTATCAATCTTCCGAACCTGTGCCGTTCGCTCTGGCGGTTGCCATGACAACCGCGACCACTGCGGCACTTGGAAACCAGGCCTGCCCACCGTGACCCTCTGACCCAACCCGATGAACACAGGCGCCATCGGGTCAAGGCAAGGGACAGGGGTCGGCATCACGCCGCCGCCTCGTAGCCGTCTCCGCCCTCGCCTGCCAGCACACGCGCAGCGTGATCGACCAGGTACGGGTCGTCCGGATCGAACAGGCTTCCGTTCAACCTGTCGCGCTCTTCCTCCTCCCAGTCCGCATTCGGGTGGGTGGCCATGTAGGCCTCGATGAAGATCGACCAGCGGTTCTCAATGCATTCATCGGCGTGCTCCTGCGTGGTCGTGGAAGTGGGGCCAGACGCCTCCAGGGTTTTCCACGCAGCGCGGCGACGCATGTCTGCCTGACGCGCCGTCGTCTTCGCAATCCCGGACTGGTGAATGAGCCTGATCTCCACCATCACGAACTCAGCGAGTGCCTCGACGTTGGTGAAGCCGAAATCGTAGATCGGCTGGTACAGCAGCTCCATCGCGCGACGATGCACTGCGTTGGCCCACTCACCCTCCTTGCCCGGAAACTCCTTCCGGAACTTCTTCATCACCAGCGCCACGGTCTTGTCGGCAAGGTTGTCTTTGTGGTCATTCAAAATCATCGTCGTCCTCCTCGTTGGTTGTAATGCTTGTTCGTCTGCGTGCTTCGCACGATATCGACCGGATCAACCTGCTATCAGGGCAGCTTTTCTGCGCAATGCGTTTCTCGTGGTGCATCACATGGCCCTCCTGACGTCGTCGTTGACGACTGCTCGCCGCCGCCTGGCAGTGCTCGCCTTCCTGGTCAACTCATGCCGTGCGATCCGTGCCCAGGTGAGTGGCATGTATTCGCGATAGCGCTTGGCGTAGGCGCGTGCACACCATTTCTCCGGCGTGTGCGCATCGATGTCCGCCCCCTGCTCGATCAGGTACAGCGCCAATGCATCGTCCATGTTCCGACACGCCTCGATCAGCGGCGTGGTGTCGTTCTCTCCGAAGCAGTTCACCGATGCGCTGTAGGACTCGATCAGCAGCTTCTGCCAGTCCATGGACCGGCCTTGGCAGGTCGCCTGATCCAACCACTGCTCCTTCTGCGCCAGATCGACGAGATAGCCAACTCGCACCAACGACACCATGACCTCGTACTTGCCGTAGTTGAACGCGATCCGGAAGACCCCCGGCGCTGGCACACAACCGGCATCGAGCATGGCCTCGACCAGATCGGCGTACCCTTCCCGCGCAGCGAAAAACATGGCGTCGCCGAGCTGAGCGCCGCCGGCATGGAAATGCCGAAACAGCACCAGCCTTTCGTCGGCCGTGAGGTAGGCGTGGTCGCCCTGGCACAGGCTTTCCAGCCTTGCCGTGGCTTTCTCGGGCAACATCGTCTTAGCAATCGTCATGGTCGTTCTCCTCAGTGATTGAAATGCTTGTTTGTCCTCGTGCTTCGCACGTTATCGGTCGGCTCAGCCGGTGCTCAGGGCAACTTTTCTGCGCTATGTCCGGTGGGTGGGCAGGAGCCCACCCACCGGCAACCGCTCATGCCGCAAGGGAGCGGCATGCACGGGCTGCGTCCTTCAGCGACCGCGCCACGCGCCGGAAGCAAGCGCGCGTTTCCATCGGCGTGCGATGCCTGCCCGCACTGCCGGCGACCGTGGCGGTCGCCAGATAGCCCGACAGCGACACGCAGCAGGCGATCCGCCCACGACTGCTCCTGGCCATCCGTTCGACTGTCAGGCCTTCGGACTCCGCCATCGCGCGTACTTCCCGGCGCCACTTCATGTCCGCGCTCATGCCGCCACCTCCACGAAGTCGCGAACAGCCGACGCCGTGCCGATGTCGCCAATCAGCAACATGGCCGTGAGTTCACGGCAGGGACAGGCACGAACAGGCATCGTGCCGACCGGATTTGCGGCCTTGGCCGCGGGACTCTTGCAGTGCTTCATTTGACGCTCCGTTGTTGAGGAGTCGTCATTTCAATGCGCACGGCGATCCCGTATCAGGTGATCTTTTTTGCCCTATCCAGAAAGCGAAAGCCCCGCACTGGGCGGGGCTTCGTTCTACAGGATCGGATCCTTGTCTGGCGTTCGTTGGCGGACCGGCCTTGTCTCAGCCGCAACCTGCGCAAGCCCGAGCTGCTTCAACCCTGAGACTAACGCCTGGTTCGCAAGCTCGAAGCGAGTCATCCACACAACGCGCTCCTTGGCGTCCACCCACTTGCGCCGCAGTGCCTGTTCAAGGGTCAGGCTCTGAATGCTCAACCGCTCCGGATGCGCCATGGCCTTGTCGAGCAGTGCACCAGGCATTTCCGACACGTTGCCCACCACGGTCCCACCGTTGGTGGTCATCCACATCATGGTCGCCCGCAGGGCTGCACCCGCACTGATGGATGCCGCAGCCCCCGCGTTCTCATAGACCTTCTTCACGGCCTGGTACGCCGCGATCTTTCGCCACTTCTTCTCCCAAGCCAGGATTTTTCCCTGTGGCGCCGTCCGACTGCGCCCCTTTTTTTGAAAGGGGTTTTCCGGTGGCTCGTTCTTGCGACGCCATCTCCCCTCGGTTCGGGTCAGTCGCAGCCAGAAGTCCGCCATCGTGGTTTGCAACTCCACCTCAGCATCCAGTGCATCCATGCTGGAACGGACCTGCTTCTTGCCCACGGCATTCTGACGGAATGTCTTCCCCAAGGCCTTGAAGTACTTCGTGGCCTGTTCGAAGCCATCGTCTTCGTAATCCAATGCCGACTTCTTGTCGAACCGACTCGGGTACTTCGGATAGCTCTCGTACTCGGCGATCAGTTCGGCCTTGCTCGCTTTCTTGACTGGCTTACCCATCTACTCGGTTTCCTCGGTTGAGGTCAGGTGGCGAGATCCCAGTGCGAGCGGCTGATCTTCCTAGCCGCTCTCGCGGTCGTCCGGAAACAGCAGCGACCATCCCGATCCAGCCGACCGCCTAAGCAGGACTTACATCGTGACGACGCGGTCATGCCGCTCCTGGCTGCCATCCGGGTTCGTCCAGAACACGACCGCATCATATCGAGATGGACTGCCCAAGTGGACTGCCGCCAGAACCTCGATTGTCTGCCTGGGCGCGAGCGGCGCCGGAAGTTTCGAGGCGTAATCTTGAGACATGAGGGGGCTCTCAGAGGTCAGGATCTCGAACCCCGCTCCTCGTGCCAACGCCTCACCATCGTTCGTCAGTCGAAAGCGATAAGAGATTTGTGGCTTGCCGTTGCCTCCCAAGATCTGCTGCTTCACCAGGTCCAACGACACGCCTGTCCTTTGTCGGCGCGCTTCCTCCTGCTCCAACTGGACCTTGGCCAGGGTGGCTGGTGCCTGAGCCAACTCGTTTGCCTCAGCGGCAATCTTGTTGGCACGTCCTGCGCGATGCAGGGCCACAGCGCTCACCACCAGGGCGAGGAAGGCGATGGCGGTGGTGATGGCCTCGGTGTATGTCATCCGCCCAGCTCCGACCGGTCGAGGTTCTGTCCCGCCTTGACCAGGTCATAGATCAGCCCAACCAACGGCGCCAGCGCTTGCTGGTCATGCTTCAACACGTGGGCGGCCAGCGTGCTGTGCGAGTCCAGCGCACGCACCAGGGCCGACTGGACCGAGCCCTTGATGTTGCCGGCCATGGCCACGTCGCGCGTGTTGTTCTTCACCTGCGCCACCGTGTTGGCATCCTCGCGCACGATGTCGGCCACGTGATTGACCAGGGCCACCTTGTCGGTCAGCGCCGTGGCTTCACCGAAGATCGAGTTGAGCTTGGCGATCACCTGGCGCAGATAGACGGGCAGCTGAGCCTGGCCACCACCACCTGGGCCCACGGGCTGCAGGATCAGGTCCTGATCATCACCATCATCATCTCCACCACCCGAGGCAGGCTTGTCCTGTGCCTTGATGTCGAAGCCCGTCAGCAGCAGCGCGGACACGTCGACCTGGTCGGGCGGGACGCCGTTCAAGCGCTTGGACAGCAGGCGCGCGAAGCTGGCAAACGCTTCCAGGTCGGGATCGCCGAAGTCGATGGTCTGGGCGATGTAGGTGTACAGGGTGCCGAAGCGGGACAGCCCCGACTTGAAGTCCAGCAGCTTCTGGAGCGTCTCGGCTGCAGCGGCACGCCGCGCGTCGGCGGCCTTCATTCCAGCCTCGTTGCCCTGAGACTTGGCGTGCTCGAAGTCATTTTCGGCGGCCAGGATGGCTTTGCGGGCTGCAGCTAGCGCATCGTTGAAGCGCTGGGTGGGCACGCTGGTCGCCGCATAGAGTTGCTTGTGCGTCGCGTCGTCGCCAGCGGTATAGGCCGCAGCTGATTTGAAGCGGACGGCCGTGTAGGTCTCGATGTCGGCCTGGGTGTAAATGTCGGCCTTATCCAGGTCGCCCTGGAGCACGTAGACCACGTTTGGGTCCTGCGCCTTCTCGATCTTGGCGCCTGCGTCGTAGAGGGCGAACGCATCCAGGATGGACTGCGGATCGTTGACGAAGTCGACCACGAACGTGGTGTCCTTGCCGGAGGTCGTGCGGTTGAGGCGCGAGAGCGTCTGGACGATTTCCACCGGGTTGGCGATCTTCTTGTCCAGGTACATCGCACACAACTTCGGCTGGTCGAAACCGGTCTGGAACTTGTTGGCCACGATCATGACCCGGAACTCGGGGCGATCGAACACCTTGCGCAGGTCTGAGCCGTATTGGCGCGTGTTCATCGTGGCTTCGGTGAACTGCTCGTCTTCCTGGGCGGCGAACGGATCGTTCTTCAACTGTTCGTCGGAGGCGTGCATAACTTCCTTGCCCGTAAGCGAGCCGGAGAACGCCACCAAGGCCTGGAACGCCTTGTGCTTGGGGTTGGCCTCGATGTACGCATCGAACGCCTTCTTGTAGCGGACAGCAGCGGCGCGCGAGGAGGTCACGATCATGGCCTTGGCCGTGCCGCCCAGGAGCGGGGCCACATTGGCCGCGAAGTGCTCGACGATGAACTCGACCTTCTGGGTGACGTTGGTGGCGTGCAGCGACATCCACTTGGCCAGCGCACGCTTGGCGGCCTTGCCCTCCACACGCTTGCCGTCCTTGGCGGGCTCGGCCAGGTTGAACGCAGTCTTGTAGGGCAGGTAGCCCTCCAGCACGTCAAGGATGAACCCCTCGTCGATGGCCTGGCGCATGGGGTACTTGTCGAACGAGAACGGCAAGTTGTCCTTGCTGGCCGGCTTGGTCGGGTCAGGGCGCGTCCCGAACAGCATGAGCGTTGCGTGCTTGGGCGTGGCCGTGAACGCGAAATAGGACACGTTCTTCGGGCGCGCGCGCGAGGACTGGATCTTCTCCAGCAGTTCCTCCACCGTGAGGCCTTCCATCGCCTTGGCATCGCGCAAGGCGAGCGTGGCCTGCAGCTTGGAGGCGGCGGTGCCGGTCTGGCTGGTGTGGGCTTCGTCGATGATGACAGCGAAGTTGCGGTCGGCCAGCTTCCCGTTGGTCAGGATCTGCTCCATCGCGTAGGGGAAGGTCTGGATGGTCACCACGATGATGGGGGTGCCGCGCTCCAGGGCTTCGGCCAGTTCCTTGGACTTGCTGACGCCGGTGTCCTTCTCGCCGATAGCCGCGATCAGGTCTTTCTGGTGGTCGATCTGCTGGACGGCGTCCTGGAGCTGCTTGTCCAGCACCGTGCGATCGGTGACCACAATGACCGAATGGAACAGGTTGACGCCTGCATCGGTGCGCAGGCGGATCAGGTCGTGTGCCGTCCAGGCGATGGTGCTGGTTTTGCCTGAGCCTGCGGAGTGCTCGCACAGATAGGACTGGCCAGGGCCCTTACCCTTGGCGTCGGCAATCATGCGGGTGACGGCCTTCCACTGGTGGAAGCGCGGGAAGATCTGCGTTTCCTTCTTCTTGTGGTTGCCGTCCAGGTCGACGACCTCCTTCTTCTCCGTGTACACGAAGCTGTGGAAGATCCGCAGCCAGTTGTCGCGCTGGCAGACCTGTTCCCAGAAGAAGGCCACGGGGTATTCACCATCCTCCCGGATCGGGTTGCCCTTGCGGCCATCGCGCCCCTGGTTGAAGGGGAGGAAATAGCTGTTCTTGCCATCCAGCTTGGTGCACATCTGGATGTCGCTGTCCGACATGGCGAAGTGGACGACCGCGCCCCGCTGGAAGGTGAGTAGTGGCTCCTTCCTGCGGGTGGCCGGATCCATGGGCAGGCGATCATCCTTGTACTGGGTGACGGCGGCTTCGGCGGATTGCGTGAAGTCGGTCTTGACCTCCACGGTGGCTACAGCCAGGCCGTTGATGAAGAACACCAGATCGATGGCCAGTGTGCTGCCAGGTCGGTACATGAGCTGCGGCACTACGCGCAGGATATTGGCGTTGTAGCGATCCCATGCTGTCGGGTCGCGTCCATCCTCGGGCAGGCCTTCGCTTAGGCTGATTTCGCCCGCAGGAGCGATCTTCAAGCCTCGGCGCAGGACGTGCACGGTGCCGTCCTTTTCCAATGCCTGGCTCAACCGATCCATGAGCGTGGCTGTGGCTTTGTCGCCATTGCTCGCCACGAGCTTCGCCCACTTGGTGGGCTGGGTTTCCTGGATCCAGGTTTCCAGATCCTCGGGGTAGAGGGCGTGGTTCTGGTCGTAGCCTGAGGTGTCACCCACCTTCCAGCCGCGCGCGATGAGTTGCTTGACGATGTACTCCTCGAAGTACTTCTCGCGATGGGCGGTGTCGGTGAAGGCAGGATGCATGGCGTGTCCTTAGGGCGCGGGGCGCAGGTCGATCTTGCCGGTGACGGCAGCGGTAATGAGGGCAGTGCGATGTTCGCGCAGCAACTCGATGGATCGCTCGGTCTTGGCGATCAGGGTGTCGATGCGGGCGGTGGCGCGGTCGAGGTGATCGACGATGGCCTTAGCTTCGCTTTCCTTCGGCCGTGGCACCTGGATGGAAAGGAATGGACCGGATCGAATAGTCTTGCGCAGTCCCTTGTAGAAGGGCTTGAGGCGCTTGTACTCGTCCACGTGGAGGAAGAAGTAATAGAGATAGCGGGCCCAGAGTTCGCTCTGCGGACGGAACACGGTATATGCGCCTGTGATCATTCCATCCTGGGGCGCAACACCCACGGTCCTGGGGGTCTCGTCCATGTCGAAGAGGCAGAAGACCATCTCGCCAGCAGAAATCCGCTGATAGCCATCGAAAGAGGCAGGCATCTTGCCCGTCGGATTTTCGAGGTCGCGCTCGATCACGCCTTGCAGAGTGAGCGATAGCAGCCTGGTGTTGGCGCTATCGGTGCCAACGATGTCGCGGCGCAACTGGAGGAACGACTTGAGCGGGGCGGTATCCCACGTCTCTGGGACCTCTCCCAGCCACTCAACCCCGCTGTCCTTCATTGCCGCGTTGCGATCAAGCCCCTTGGTCACGGCATGCGTGATCATGGCTTGGCGTTTCTCGCGCAGCAGCTCGATGAAGTGGGTCTTCTTGGCCACCAAGGCGTCGATGCGGGTGGTGGCGCGATCGAGGTGGTGCGTAATGCGGCGCTGTTCTTCAATGCTCGGCCTCGGCATTGGAATGTTGTCGACCTGCGTTTGCGTCAGGCTAGGCAGCGCTGTTTTGGTTGAGTAATCCAGCCAGGGAACAATAGTGGAAACGTAGAAGCAGTATCCAACCTCGTAGGACGAACTCGAGATGCGGTTGAACATGCAGGTATCGACAGCCCAAAAGTCTCCGTAAAGCATGAATGGCTTGTCGATAGTGCCTTTCCTGCCAATAGCGATGGCTGGGCCAGATGCCATCGTGGTATCCACATACCCGAATGGGATTTCGCTGGAACCGTAAACAGGGACACTTCCAGAACTCAGGTGCTTGTGGTCCATGCCGGTTTGAAATCGGCCCGCATGCTTGAATCGTCCAATCGGCCAATGATTTGGCACGGCACCAAGCCAGATGACATCAGATTGCTTCACACTGCCACCTCATCCAGGAGCGCGGCAATCTCTGCTTCCACCGCCTTCAACTCGGCGTCGATTTCATGCAGGTCTCGCGGCGGGACGTACTTGTAGAAGTAGCGGTTGAAGTTGATCTCGTAGCCGACCTTGCCCACCTGGCCATCGCGCTCGTCGATGTACTCGGCATCCACCCAGGCATCGGCCACATGGGGCATGACTTCGGCGTCCATGTATCCGCTGATCGTCTGGTCCATGGGCACGGACTCGAAGTCTTCCAGATCCTTGTCCGGGAGAGGGTTGCCCTCCTCATCCAACACTTCCGGAGCGTCTGGATCGCGCACGCCCAGTGAGGCTTCCAGCGCATTGGCCAACGGCTTGCCAACCTTGCCCAGGCCGGCCTTCTTGGAGAGCGCTGGCAAGGTGGCCAGCCAGGCGTAGGGGTGCGTCTGGCCCAGGTACTTGCGGAGCAGCTTGAGCCACCCGTCCTGCTCCTTCTTGTCCAGCTTCGCGAAGGGCTTGCTGGTGGTTAGGGTGGCCAGCGTGCTTTCGTTGATCTGGACGATCAGGCGCAACGGACGCTGGACCTTGATCCGGCGGTAGCCGAAATCACGGTAGTCCACGATCCGGACGTTCTCGCCAGGCGCGAAGTCAGCGTAGAGCCGGGCGATGTCCTGGATCTGCTCGTCGCTCACGAAGCGGCGCTTGTTGCCTTCCGACTTGCGCATGGGGCTGTGCATGGCGGTGGCGTCGATC
The DNA here is from genome assembly GCA_032007425.1 of Stenotrophomonas sp. GTDB lineage: Bacteria > Pseudomonadota > Gammaproteobacteria > Xanthomonadales > Xanthomonadaceae > Stenotrophomonas. Next base: position 19,086 of record DALZLW010000005.1, on the reverse strand, counting down.
AGCTGGACCTTGCCCTTGCGGGCTTCCGGCTTGTTGTTAGTCAGGATCCAGATGTAGGTGCCGATGCCGGTGCGGAAGAAGATATCGGTGGGAAGGGCCACGATGGCATCGATGTAGTCGTTTTCCAGCAGCCAGCGACGGATCTCGGTTTCACCCTGGCCGGCGTTGCCGGTGAACAGCGGGGAGCCTGACAGGATGATGGCCGCGCGGCCACCGCCCTTGGCAGGGTGTTCCAGCTTTGAGATCAGGTGCTGGATGAAGAGCATGGAGCCGTCGGACACGCGGGGCGTGCCTGCACCGAAACGACCCTCGAAACCCTTCTCCTTGGCCTCGCGCTCAACGAACGCCTGGTCCTTCTCCCACTTCTTGCCGAAGGGCGGGTTGGACAGGCAGTAGTGGAAGCGTTGGCCAGCAAAGGCATCCTGGGACAGAGTGGACTTGGGGCCGGCGATGTTGGCCGACAGGTCGCGGGCGGGCTCCGTTTCCAGGCGGCGCAGCAGCATGTTGGCCAGCGCAACCGCATGGGTTTCCGGTTCCAGTTCCTGGCCGAACGGGATCAGCACGGGTGGCGCCTTGCCCTGTGCGGCGAAGCCATCCACGTAGTTCATGGCATCAGTGAGGAAGCCGCCGGTGCCGCAGGTGGGGTCGTAGAGCGTGCGGATCAGGCCGGGGTTATTGCGGAACAGCGCATCGTCGGGATCGAGCAGCAGCGTGGTGGCCAGGTGGACGACATCACGCGGCGTCATGAAGTCTTCGGCCGCTTCGTTGACCTCGGAACCGAACCGGCGGATCAGGTGCTCGTAGATGTTGGACATCACCCGGTCTGGCACGACATCCGGATGCAGGTCTGTGTTGGCGAAGTTCTGGCAGATCTTGAACAGGATGTCGGCGCGAGCGAGCCGGGCGATCGTGTCGGTGAAGTTGAACTGGTCGAAGATGACGCGGGCGTTGTCCGAGAAGGCCGCCACGTAGGCCTCCAGGTTCGACTTGGTCTTGGTCGCGCCCAGGGTGGCCAGCGAGTACTGAGACGTGTTGTAGAAGGGCAGGCCCGCCTTCTGGCGCAGGATTAGGTCGGTATCCAGCCCCTTATCCTTGAACTTGGCGTAGGTGTCACGGACGACATCACGCGTGGGTTCCAGCACGCATTCCAGGCGGCGCAGCAGCGTGAACGGCAGGATGATCTTGCCGAAGTCAGTGTGCTTGAAGTCGCCCCACAGATCCTCGGCGTTCTTCCAGATGAAGCTGGCCAGCACAGTATCGGATGCCTTGGGGGCTTCGGCGGCGGGCATAGCGACTTTCGCGTTTTTGGTCATGGTGCCTTCGGTGTCAAAGCAAATCGGAGGCCGTCAGCGCGAGTGCTGACAGCAGAATGGGTGGGTGGAACCGGATTTCCCCTTGGGCATCCCAGCACAGGGCGGTCTCCAAGGGTGAGACCCGGAGGACAACAGGCTACCGGTCCCCCATATCTCCAGTAGCCGCACTTGAGATAGTCGCCCTGTATAGGGCCGGCTACAAGCCGGATGGCTCGTCGTCGCCTGGTTCCAACGGGTGAGCTAGAACCGCAATCGCCATCAAGCCTGCCCGGCGCCGCTCTGCACGCTCCGACTGGAAGAGGCGAACCTGCTCGTCGTATTCGCCTTGGGCGCGGCCGTCCAGCGCATCGGCGGTCTCGAAGTCGCCCAACGCCCGGGCCACCTGGGCCCAGAACCGATCCCGGCGGAAGTTCATCACCACTGCCTTGCGCCGACGGGCACCGCTCACTACCACCGGGGCAGCGGGGATCTGAGGAGCCTTCTTCGAGGGCTCCCTAATCTCAGCCAGATCGGGGATGGAGATTTCCCAGATGCCGTTGTTCTTCGTGGCTTTTGGAAGCTCCCCGTTCCGCATCCGCTCGCGGACGGTATAGGGGTTCTGGTTCAGCACCTTCGCAGTTTCTTCCGCCGTCAAATGCGTCTTGCCCGGGTACTGCAAGATCAACAGATCGATCATGCGTTGGGACATCAGGCCCCCTGCGTCATCTTTTCTAGAGCCTCACTGATCTTGTCGGCGCCGTCTACCTCCACGACACGGCCACCGCCGTCGTATTCGGGAAGCAACTCGTGCTCCCAGGTGGCGTGGTATGGCATGTACACCCCCCACCCACCCAGTTCGACCACGGGTGCGATATCCGATTTCAGGGAGTTGCCCACCATGGCGAACTCCTGCGGCTGGACCTCGAACTCCTTCAACAGGCGGCGATAGGTCCCCGCGTCCTTCTCAGAGACGATCTCGATGCGCTGGAACGCGGACAAGCCGCATAGCGCCACCTTGCGTTCTTGATGAAAGAGATCCCCCTTGGTGATCAGGACAACGCGGTGCTTCTTCGCAACCTGCTCGACGGCATCGGCGATGCCGGGCAGCAGTTCGACAGGGTGGACCAGCAGGTCCTTGCCCATGTCCATGATCGTGCGGATGTCCTTGGCCTCGATCAGTCCACCGGTCAAATCGATGGCGGCTTCGACCATCGACAGGATCATGCCCTTCACGCCATAACCGTACTGGGCCAAGTTGCCGCGTTCCGTGGCCAGCAAGGTTGCACGAAAGCCGGCGGAGTCCAGGTCGATGTAGCGGGCGATGATGGCCTCGAAATCGAGCTGGGCCTGGTCGTAGAACTCCTGGCTCCGCCACAGGGTGTCGTCCCCATCGAAACCCACGATCTGGATCATGCCGCCTCCATAATCGGGGCAAAACCGGGGCAAGAATGAGCCACAACGGACCTCACAGGACCACACGCACGCCGGCTTCTCCGGCGATGCGATTGAACAGAGCCAATAGTTTTCAATGCCTTACGATGATTGGCACGAACCCTGCAAGGGTATGCCTGCGGTTCCTGGTGGAACAGGTCACCCTTGGTGATCAGCACGACCGGGTATTGCGCGGCGATGGCAGCCACCGATTCGCGCACGCCATCGATCAGGTCGACGGGGTGGCGCAGGGTGTCATGGCCGATATCGAGGATGGTCTGGATATGCGCGGCGGAAATGCGCGTGCCGGTGATTTCGATGGCCGCTTCGATCATCGAAAGCGTCATGCCCTTCACCCCGTAACCGAACACACCGAGATTGCGCTGCTGCACCTCCAACAGGTGGCGCGCGGTGTGGGTGTCGTGGATGTCGACGTAGTGGGACAGCAGGGTCAGGTAGTTTTCTTCGGCGGTGCGGTAGAAATCTTCGCTCTTCCAGAGCGTGTCATCACCGTCAAATCCAACCAGACCAATGGCGCGCGCGGACGCGCTGGAGGCAGATGCAGTAGTCATCGGGCAAGGATAACGCCAGCGGCAGTTGGCGTCATGGCAGCGCCGGGGACTACCCGGCGCCGCCTTGCCGCTGCGCTGGCCGGGCATGGCCCGGCACTACCCTGGATGCGGGCGTGGCCTGCCCTGGAATGGCATGGCCCAGCGCTGGTGACGCGGATCAGTTGCCGTCGCTGGCGGTGCCGCTGTTGCCGGCCGCTGCACCACCCTGCTGGGAGGCGACGAAGGCCTTGTACTCGTCCGGGGTCAATTCGCCATTCTTGTCGGTATCGGCCTGGTCAAACACCTGCGCCAGACCGGCATTCACCTGTGCTTCGCTCTTGCTGATGGTGCCATTGCCATCGGTATCGATGCTGGCCCAGGTCTGGCCACCGCCGCTGGCCTGCGCCGAGGCCTGGTCAGCCGCCTGGCCGGCCTGGCTCGCGGCCTGCTGCGCCTGGGCAGCCTGCGCCTGGGCCTGTGCTGCCGATTCCTGCGCACTCTGTGCAAATGCCGGCGCGGCCATCAGGCTGCCAGCGGCAACGAGCAGGGCGATCAGCGGCTTACGGGTGCGTTGGGTCAGTTCGGTCATGTGGTGGTCTCCTGTAAGTGATGCACGGTGTCGGTGTGTGATTCCGTACGGCACCTACCCTGACAGCGACAGGATGAATCGAACTTGCGTCGCAGATGAGCCGATTACACCGCGTTAACCACTGCGGTGGATCGGTGCATTACCGACTTGGTTAGCAGGCGGTGAGCGACCGGTAAGCTGCGCATTCAGCTGCCCGCATTTTAACCTTACTCGAACGAATTGACGACTCAGCCGGCGGTTTTTTCCGCTGAGCGGGAACTGAATATCAGCCAGCCCAAGGCCACGCCACTCAGCGCGCCGACGATTTCCAGCACGACGCGGCTGCCCAGTTCGTTCGGATCATGGATGGTGGCCAGGAACATGCGCGCATACAGCGGCGACTCCAGGCGCATGATGCCCATGGCAAACAACTTCCACAGATCGATGCCCGCGCCGCCGGCCACGGCCAGCACGCTCGCCCAGCCAATGGCATGGCCCATCGACCAGCCCGCCCAACGGCACACGCGTTGCCACGCCGCATACAACACAAAGCCCAGCAACAGGGCGATGGCACCGGCTTCAAGCGAGCCAAGCAGACCGAAATGCAGGGGCAGGTTCATGCGTTTGCCAGCGGACGGGGCTGCACAGTGTAAGCGCGGTGGCCGCTCAGCGACGCGCGCGCGCGTCGCCCGTGGCTGCCGGTGCGGCACAGTCGCCGATGCGCTGCAGGGCCACGTCCTGGAAGTCGTAACTGAAATCAATGGACGGATCGATGGGCTGCAGGCGCAGTTGGGCCACGCCGTTGTCGCGCACCGGCTGCAGCCAGACCCGCGCCGAGGGTTCCAGGCTGTCCCAGTCCACCCGCCAGCGGCCATCGAGCACATGCACGCTGCCTTGCAGGCGCGGCGATTTGTCCACCTGCAGCCGCAGGCTGCCGGCGTTGGCGCACAGTGAGGCGGTGCCCAGCCACGGGTCGCGGTAACGTCCTTGCCAGGCCGCCAAGGCACCCGTCGGTGCCGGTGGCGCCTGGGCGGTGCTGTCGGCGGCGTGCGGGTGGTCGGCGCGTGCGGTGGCGTCGTCCGCCCGCAGTTCATCCAGATAGGCATCCACGCTGGGTTCCTCGTGGGGCGCGGTGAAGTGTTTCAAGGCGGTCTGCATCAGCGCGGTGCGGGCGCGCTCGCCCTGCCCGTCGATCAGGATCACTACGCCCGTGCCGGCATCGGGCAACAGGGCCAGTGACGAGTACCGGCCACTGAGCGTACCGGTATGGGCGACTTTCCACTGCCCGTCCATGTCCGACAACCGCCAGCCGTAGCCATAGCCAAGGAAGTGGGCGTTTTCCCAGCGTCGCTGCCGCGCACCCAGTGGCATCGGCATATGCAGCGTCCACAACTGCTGGCGTTGCGTGCTGTCCAGCCAACCCGGCACCCGCGCCGGATCCAGCAGCACCTGCATCCAGCGCAGCATGTCCGGCAGCGTGCAGCGGATGCCGCCGGCAGCGGCCGAAGTCTGTGCCGAGACGGCGCAGCCCTGCAGGCCCAGCGGTGCGAAGACCTGCTCGCGCATCAGGTCTTCGTAGGGCTGGCCACCCGCAGCCGCGGCGACTTCGCCGGCCACCACGTAGAGCAGGTTGTCGTAGGCATAGCGGCTGCGGAAACTGCTGACCGGCTTGAGGTGGGCCAACCCGGCCAGGATGTCGGCGCGCGTGTAGTGGTTGGGCTCGGGCCACAGCATCAGGTCGCCCGCCCCCAGCCCCAACCCGCTGTTGTGGATGAGCAGGTCGCGTACCTGCAGCTGCGCCCCCACCCAGGGGTCATGCATGGCAAATCCCGGCAGGTGCCGGCGCACCGGATCGTCCCAGTGCAGCCGGCCCTGCTGGACCAGGCGTGCCAGCAGCGCAGCGGTCATCGCCTTGCTGTTGGAGGCGATGTCGAAGCGGGTATGCGCATCGACGGGGCCGCCTTCACGGCTGCCGCTGCTGCGCTGGTAGACCACCCGGCCGCGATCGATCACCCCCATCGCCATCGCCTGCAGGCCCTCGCGTTCGAAGGTACGCTCGAACATGGGATCAAACACCGCCGCCGGATCGCCCGCCGGCCCTGCATCGGCACCGGGACTGGGACTGGGACTGACACCGGCAGCGGCACCGACTGCTGGCAGCAGCCATGCTGCCAGCAGGCCGGCCGACCAGCGCAACGGTGCAGCGCCCGTGGCCATCAGAAGTTCCAGGTCACCACCATCTGCGCGTAGCGCGGTGCCTGCCACCGGGTGCCAGTGCCGAACGTGGCTTCGCGGAACTGTCCAGGCTGGGCTTCATAGCGCTGGTGCACGTTGATCGTGGTCTGGTTGTTGAACAGGTTGTACACCGACAGCCGGGCACTGAGGTCAATGCCGTCCACCGGCAGCCGCCAGGTGACATTGGCGCCCATGGTCCAGGTCCACGGCAGGCGACCGAATGCGCCCCGGCCGGTGCGCTCGAACACGCGCTGGTCGTAGCTGCCGCTGCAGTTGGCCACGCACAGCCAGCCGGTGCCGGCGCCGCTGCCTTCGGTGGACGTGCTGCCACCGGCCGTGTTGTCACCCGGCCACATCACCCCGAACGCGGTGATCGGTCCACCGGATTGCACCTGCAGCGTGGTGCCGAACGACCACTGTTCGTTCAACGCATAGGCGGCGCGGAACTTGAACTGGTGGCGGAAATCGTTGAACAGCGAGCCGTAGCGCTCATTGCCCGCCGGGTGGTCCCAATGCTGCACCATGCCGGTATCACCGTAATTGGTGTCCGAGTTCACCGGGCCTTCGAAATTGCCATCGCTGCGCGACCACAGGTAGGACGCGTTGAACAGCCACTTCTCGTCCCATGCCCGGTCGATCTGCAGCTCCAGCGCTTTATAGGTGCGTTTGGGCTTGGAATAGCCGACCACTTCGCCGCTGCCGGTCTTGCGGTAGCCGCTGTTGGCGGTGTCGATGGTGATCCAGCCCTCGGTGGCACAGCCTATGCTGGAATCGCCCCAGATGGTCAGGCTTTCGCCCGGGTTGGCGATCGGCCACAGGGTGCTGCCGGTGGGGCCGCACGGGGTGTAGTTGATGCGCATGTCATCCAGCGCGCGGGTCATGCGCCGGTAGGTCGCATTCACGCCCCACGACCATGCCTGGTCGATCATGCTCTGGAAACCGAGGATGTATTCGTCCTGATAGACCGCCTTCAGGTCGCGGTCCACGCTCTGCCGCAGGTCGGCGGTGCCGGTGTTCATGCGCGTATCGGTGGGGCCGATCTGCTGGCCGATGATCGGGTTGGCATAGCCGGCACCCGTGGGCGACACCGCGGCCTGCCAGCCATCGAGCACGTAATAGGTGTATTCGTCGGTCAGTCCGCCGGCGAAATTGACGTTGATGTTGTTGGTCACCGGCAGGTAGTAACGGCCGGCGTTACCGAACAGCTTGGTCGAGCCGTCCCCCTTCATGTCCCAGGAGAACCCGACGCGCGGGGCGATCAGGTCGTCCATCTTGATGAAGGCATCGCCATCGGCGGTGCGGTTTTCAAAGCGGTCCCAGCGCACGCCCAGGTTCACCAGCAGGTTGGGCGTCAGGCTCCAGATGTCTTCGAGGTAGAAGGCATTGGCTTCGGTTTCGAAGGTACCACCGGAAATGCGCTTGCGTGCGCGCAGCATCTCGGTGACACCGGCCGGCACGTAGGCATTGGCACCATCCCACACTTCATCGCCGGGGCGCGCCACGTAGGCGGTGTAGGTCATCTGTGCAGCACCCGGATACGCCGATGACTGCTCGGTGGTCATCAGTTCGCGGTCCACGCCGAAGCGCAGCAGGTGGTTGCCCAGCTGCCATTCGAAATCCAGTCGCGCCGCATCGCGGGTGTCATCGCGTTCGGCGATCGCCGCACCCGTGGGGTGGCAGCCGGCCGGCAAGCCGCCCAACGCACCCAATCGCGCGGCATAGCTGGCGTCGGTGAAGACACCGGCGCAGGCCTGGTCGAGCGTGGAATTGGTGAAGGCACGCTGGTTGTTGCGGCCGATCATCGCCTTGGCGGTGAAGGTTTCGCCGAAGCGGCCGGTGTAGGTGGCCGACCAGTTGCGGCCACCGCCATCGGTCATCGTGTCGCCACCCCATGCGCCGACCGTGCCCGTGGCCCAGTTGTAGTTGGACGCCGCCGCCACGGTTTCGGTTTCGTCGGAAAACGCCAGCAGTTCCACCGTGTGGTTGTCGGTGATGTTCCAATCCAGCTTGGCGCCCCAGAAATCATCGTTGGAGTCGTTGTCGTACCAGGTATTGCCGTTGGAGCTGGTGTTGTGGCCGTTGGTGTCGCGGTTTTCGTACATCGCGAACAGGAACAGGCGGTCCTGCACGAGCGCGCCGGAACCCCATACATTGGTTTTCAGGAACGAGCTTGTATCGGTGCTGGCGTAGGAATGCACGCTGCCATCGCGGTGGAAATGGTCACGTGCCGAGGAACGCCACGCGCCCGGCTCGAAGGTCACTTCCACGCCGCCTTCGAATTCATTGGTGCCCGAGCGGGTGACCGCATTGATCACACCGCCCGTGGAGCGGCCGAACTCCACGGAGTAGCCGCCGGTCTTGACCTGGAATTCCTTGAAGAAGCCGAACGGCGCACTGCTGAAGCCACGCCGGGTGTACATGTCGGTGACGTTCAGGCCATTGATGTACACCGCGTTCTCGGCCACCGAGGAGCCGGCGAAGCTGAGCCCGCCGAACGACGAATTCCCGCCGACCACGCCGGGTGACAGCATGGCCACGGCGGAAAGGTCCTGCGCCACCGGCAGGCGCTTGAGTTCTTCGCGGTTGATGTTGAACGAGGTTTCGGTGGAATAGACATCCACCCGGTTCACCACGCGCGCGCCGACCACCTGCAGGGCATCAAGATTGGAAATGGCACCACTGCCGGCAAGGTTCACCGTGGTGGTGCCGCCGACGGCCACGCTCACTGCCACGGCTTCACCGACCGGTTGGCCGTCGCGGCTCAGCTGCAGGCGGTAATCACCCACCGGCAGTTGGCCCAGCCGGTAACTGCCGTCGGCGGCGGCCGTGGCGCTCCGGCTCAGGCCGGTGCCGGCGTTGGTGACGGTGATCTGGTCACCGGCGGTGGCCCGGCCGGCCACGGCACCGGAAACGTTCTGTGCGCCGGCCAGGGTGGGCATGGCCAGCCCCATGCAGGTCCCCAGGGCGACGCTCAGCGCGGCCCGCTTGATGCTGTATGCCTTCATCCCCTGCTCTCTCCTGCAAGTGTGATGGTCCTTGGAAACGGCGATGGCCCCCGCGTGCGCACCAGCTCCGTGCTGCACCGGCCGGCCTCACGTCCCGATGCTCGGGACGTGGCGGCGGTGCAGGTAACGAAAACCACGACGGCACTTCCCCAGCGCGGGTGGTAATGGTTGTGTAACACGGGCCCGATACCCGGTCAATAATTTATTCTTGCTTTCGTGACACGAAGGAATAAATATTCCAGCGTGCATCCATGAGGTGATCTGCATGTCCCTACCACCCCGTTTTCCAAGCCGCGGCCGTGGCCTGCTGCTTGCCCTGGGCCTGGCCCTGGTGCTGCCCACCGCACAGGCCCGCACCGCGCCCGATCCTGGCCAGGCGCTCCCCTACGTGCCCGGCCTGCACGAAGGCTACCTGAGCCCGGATTACTGGGCCGCGCGCGCACCCAAACCGGATGCGCTGATCCTCGACCGTGCGCAGATCGCTGCGCAGAACGCGCGCATGCACGCACTGGATGCCCATATCCAGGACATCGCCGCCCTGCCTGCGCAGTTACCGGCCGAGCAGGTCCGCGCCAGCATCCTGGCCCTGTCACGCTGGCCAGATCGCCCGCTGTACAACGAGCACGGGCAACCCGTGTCGCCAGCGCTGCGCGCCACCATCGACGCCAATCTCGACCTTGATGCCATCCCCGCCCTCACCGCACCGCGGTATGCGCTGGTGGTCAAGCGTGCCGCACTGCGCACCTTCCCCACCTCCGAACGGGTGTTCAGCAACAAGGAAGGCAACCGTGACATCGACCGCTTCCAGGAATCGGCGCTGTTCCCGGGCGATAAAGTGGCCGTGGTCCAGCGCAGCGCCGATGGGCTGTGGGCCTTCGTGCACAGCGAGCGCTACAGCGCATGGATCGAAACGGCCAACATCGCCATCGGCGAGAAGACCCAGGTACTGGCCTACGCCACGCAGGGCCCGTTCCGGGTGATCACCGGCGCCACCGCGCATACCGCCTATACGCCGGAAGAACCCCGCGTTTCCCGCTTGCAGCTGGACATGGGCGTACGCCTGCCCGTGCTGGCCGACTGGCCGGCCGATGCGCCGGTGAACGGCCAGCAGGCGCATGCCGGCTGGGTGCTGCAGTTGCCGGTGCGGCAGGCCGATGGCCGCTTGGCACTGGTGCCGGCCCTGCTGCCACGCTCGCAGGACAGCGCCGCCGATTACCTGCCGCTGACCCCGCGCCTGTTGCTGCAGCAGGCCTACAAATTCCTTGGTGAACGCTATGGTTGGGGTCACGATTACGATGCCCGTGACTGCAGTGGCTTTGTTTCTGAAATCCTGCGCAGCTTCGGCGTGCTGGTTCCGCGCAACACCAGTGCGCAGTCGATCAGCCCGGCGCTGGATACGCTGACCTTCGACAAGGATGACAGCAAGGCCGACCGTGACCGCGCCGTGGCCGCACTGCAGATCGGTGACCTGGTCTACATCCCCGGCCACGTGATGGTGGCCATCGGCCATGTCGACGGCCAGGCGTGGGTCATCCACGATACCGCGGGCGGCAGCTGGAACGGCGCCGATGGGAAGCGCGTGCAGGCCGGCCTCAACGGCGTATCGGTCACCGCGCTGGCGCCCATGATGGCCACTGACCAGCTGCGTTACATCGACCGCATCACCAGCATCCAGCGCCTGCGCGCGAAGACTCCCGAATGAAGATCACCCGCATCGACCTGGGCATGCTGCGCGTGCCGCTCAAGACCCCGTTCAAGACCGCCCTGCGCACGGTGGATACCGTGGAAGACGTGGTGGTACTGATCCGCACTGACAGCGGCCACACCGGCCACGGCGAAGCCGCCGCCACCGCGGTGATCACCGGCGATACGCACGGCTCGATCATCGCGGCGATCCGCCACTTCATCGCGCCGCGGCTGATCGGCCAGGACGTGGCCGACCTCAACCGCCTGTGCGCACTGGTGCAGGGCGCCATGGAGCGTAATACCAGCGCCAAGGCCGCGGTGGAGATCGCCCTGTACGACCTGTGGGCGCAACTGCATGGCGCGCCGCTTTACCGCATGCTGGGCGGCGGTGATCCGGTGATCACCACCGACATCACCATCAGCGTGGATTACATCGACAAAATGGTGGCCGATTCGGTTTCTGCCGTGGAACGTGGTTTTGAATCGCTGAAGATCAAGGTCGGCAAGGACATCGGCCTGGACATCGAGCGGGTCAAGGCCATCCATGCAGCCGTGCAGGGCCGCGCCCTGCTGCGCCTGGATGCAAACCAAGGCTGGACGGCCAAGCAGGCGGTGCACGCGATGCGCAGCCTGGAGGCGGCCGGCGTGCAGCTGGAACTGCTCGAGCAGCCGGTCAAGGCCAACGACATCGCCGGGCTGAAGTACGTCACCGAGCGGGTGAGCACGCCCGTGATGGCCGACGAAAGCGTATTCACCCCGCTGCAGGTGATGGACCTGATCCAGCAGCGGGCCGCGGACATCATCAACATCAAGCTGATGAAGACCGGCGGCTTGTCCAACGCGATCCGCATTGCCGACATCGCCGCCATCCATGGCGTGCCGTGCATGATCGGCTGCATGATCGAATCGAGCATCAGCGTGGCCGCTGCGGTGCACCTGGCGGTGGCCAAGAGCGATGCGATCAGCAAGGTGGACCTGGATGGCCCCTCGCTGTGCCAGTTCGATCCGGTCACCGGTGGGGTGCGCTTCGACGAATCAGAGATCAGCATCAGCGACGCGCCGGGCCTGGGCATCACCCGGATCGAGGGACTGGAGATGCTGGCCGGATGAACACGGCCAGCACGCCCCTGCTGCGGATCCGCGCCGGCCGCGCGCAGATGTCGGCGATCGAGCGGCGCATCGCCGATTTCATCCTCGATAACGCCCACCTGCTGCGCGACTATTCGTCACAGCAGTTGGCCAGTGCGCTGGGGATCAGCCAGTCCAGCGTGGTCAAGTTCAGCCAGAAGCTCGGTTTCAAGGGCTATCCAGACCTCAAGTACGGCATCGGCCAGGACGTGGCGCGCAGCGATGGCCAGGACCAGCAGGCCCCCGGCATCGGCGAGCACGGCGGCGATTACGCACGCATCGCCCATGAGCTGCAGCAGGCACGCGGTGCGGCGCAGGCCCAGACCCATGCGCTCAACGGCCAGGCGGACGTGGAAGCGATCGTCGCGCGCATCGACGGCGCGCCGAAGCTGTTCGTTTACGGGCTGGGCGATGATGGCCTGTATGCCCGCGAGTTCGCCATGCGCCTGTCCTTGCTGGGCATGCTGGTGGTCCACCATGCCGACCCGATCCTGATGCAGGCCAATCTGTCGGCCGCCCGCAGCGGCGACGTGATGCTGGTGTTTTCCGAGTTCGGCCAGTTGCCGCAGCTCAGCGTGTTGGCGCGGCAGTTCCAGGACCAGCAGGGCACCGTGGTGGCGATCACCCGCAATACCGCCAACCCGTTGCGGGCATTGGCCGATGCCGCGCTGGTGGTGAGCGCCGAGGTGCAGCTGCCGCCGCTGGCGCAGGTGCTGTACCGTGCAGCCTTGCAGTCCTTGCTGGACTTCCTGTTCGTGCTGCTGTGCCAGGCCAACCCGGATCGCAACCGGCAACTGGGGATCAACCTGGAAGGCATCGAACGCCTGCTGGACCTTTGAGGAAACACGTCTGATGAAGAGGCTTTCGTTGTGGGGGCTGCTGCTGGCGTTGCCGGTGCTGCCGGTGCAGGCCGCACTGCCGCTGGAAGGTGCGCAACAACTGGTGGTGGTGACCAGCGACGGCTGGGACAGCACCGAAGGCCAGCTGCAGGCCTACCGCCGGGGGCGTTCGGGCTGGCAGCCACACGGGCCGGCGTTCCCGGTCGCGCTCGGCCGCAGCGGCAGCGCCTGGGGCCTGGGCCTGCATCCGGACGTGGCGCAGGGCCCGCACAAACGCGAAGGCGATGGCCGCAGCCCGGCCGGCATCTTCGCCCTCGGCACGGCGTTCGGTTACGCCGCCCAGGCGCAGACCGGCCTGCCCTACCAGGCGATGCAGGCCAGCAGCTGGTGCATGGATGTGCCGGCCTCGCCGTTGTACAACCGCATCGTCGATGCACGGCAGGTGGGCCAGGCCGCCGTCGCCGGCTCCAGCGAACCCATGCGGTTGGACCTGCACAAGCAGGGCGACGTGCGTTACCAGCAGGGCTTCGTGATCGAGCACAACCCGCGTAACCAGGCCGGCCAGGGCAGCTGCATCTTCGCCCACCTGTGGCGTGAGCCCGGAGAGGCCACCGCCGGCTGTACCGCCATGCCCGGCCCACGCATGCAGGCGCTGCTGGGCTGGCTGCGTGCCGAGGCACAGCCGCGTTTCGTGCTGATGCCGCGCGCGCAGTATGCGCAGCTGCAGGCGGCATGGAAGCTGCCGCCGTTGCCGCCGCACAGCGCGGGCCACGCCAGCGCCGGTGCCGCGATCCGTGCCGGCGGTGGCCGATGAGCGGCCCGGTCGAGCCGCAGGCGCCGCAGCCACAACTGCAGCGCGCGGTCAGCCGCTGGCAGATCGTCGGCTTGTCCATCAACGATGTGATCGGCAGCGGCATCTACCTGCTGCCCGCCGCCACCGTGGTGCTGCTGGGCCCCTTCAGCCTGTGGGGCGTGCTGCTGGCGGGCATCGTGGTGGCCCTGCTGGTGCTGTGCTACGCGCAGGCGGCGAGCTATTTCGACGAACCAGGCGGCAGCTACCTGTATGCGCGCGAAGCCTTCGGCCCGTTTGCCGGCTTCCAGATCGGCTGGATGATCTGGCTCACGCGGATCAGCTCGGCCGCCGCGCTCAGCAATGCGCTGGCCGATGCGGTGGCCCGGTTCTGGCCGCTGGCCGCCAGCGGCGGTGGGCGGCTGGCGGTGATCGTGCTGTCGCTGACCTTCCTCACCGTGGTCAACATCATCGGCGTCCGCTCGGCCGCACGGACCGGGGTGGTCCTGGTGATCGGCAAGCTGCTGCCGCTGGTCGTGTTCGTGGCCGTCGGTGCGTTCTTCATTGATCCGCAGCTGGTGTTTTCCGGTGAACGTCCAGCCAGTGGCGACCTGCAACGGCTGGGCGAAGCGTCCTTGCTGCTGCTGTACGCCTATGCCGGCTTCGAGAACATCCCCGCGGCCGCCGGTGAATACCGCAATCCACGGCGGGACATACCGTTTGCGCTGATCACCATGATCGTCAGTGTCACCGTGATCTACGCGGCGGTACAGGTGGTGGCCCAGGGCACGCTGGCCGGCTTGGCCACGTCGGCCACGCCGCTGGCCGACGCTGCCGCCAGTTTCGGTGGCGAGGGGCTGGCGCTGCTTCTCACCGTCGGGGCAACGATCTCCATCCTCGGCACCAACAGCAACACGATGATGATGGGCCCGCGTTTCCTGTTCGCGCTGGCCCGCGACGGCTATGGTCCGCGCGTGCTGGCCCAGGTGCATCCGCGCTTCCGCACACCGGCCGCGGCGATCCTGTGCCAGGGCGTGATCGCGCTGGCGCTGGCCCTCACCGGCTCGTTCGTGCAGTTGGCCCTGTTGTCGATGACCACGCGGTTGTTTGCCTACATCGGCACCGCCGCCGCGGTGATCGTGCTGGCGCGCCGCTTCGGCGATCGTCCCGGCGCACTGCGGCTGCCGGGTGGCCCGCTGATTCCGGTGCTGGCCCTGCTGCTGTGCCTGGCCTTGTTTGCCAGCGCCAGCTGGATGCACATCGCCGCCGCGCTGGTGGCCGTGCTGGTGGGGTCGATCATCTACCGGTTCCCGCGGCGCAGCGCCTGAACGGTTGACCTGCCGATCACACCAGTGGCCCGGCGGCTTAACCGCCGGGCTGCGAATCTGGGCGCACACACATCTGCAACGAGGTGAGCGCCATGAGTACCGATTACCAGATACCCGGCCGCGTGCCCCAGGACGGTGTGCCGCGTGAAGCGGTGTCCAGTTATTGGCGTGACCGTTATTCGGCCGAGCCGTACTACGACAACCAACTGTTCTTTGAAGATTACGAACCGGCGTATCAGCTGGGCCATGACGCCCGTGCACGTGACATCACCCGCGCCTACGACCAGTGGGAGCGTGAGCTGGAGACCCGTTGGGCGGCCGAGCGGGGCAAGAGCCGCCTGGAATGGCTGCAGGCGCGTGCGGCGGTGAAACGTGGCTGGGAAGAGGCCCTGTTGCTGGATCCGCGACTGGACAGCAAGCACCGCGACTGACTTCGCCGCAACGGTGGCATGCAGCGACGGCAGGCGTGAGGCCTGCCGTCGCTGCATCGTGCGGCTTAAAGTGCTTCAGCCGCGTTGGCGGCTTCATCGAACCGCACGAGGCCGGTTTCATTCTTCGGGGTGATGCGCAGCAGTTTGGCCTTGCTGCCATCCTGCAGCACCCACAGGGCGCCATCGGGGCCCTGCTCCACCTCACGGATGCGTGCGCCCATCGCGAAGCGCTCCACTTCACGCGCTTTCTCGCCATCGAACTTGACCCGCACCAGTGAGGTCGACGACAGGCCACCGATGAAGCCGTTGTTCTTCCAGTCCGGCAGCATGTCGCCGTTGTAGATGACGAAGCCTGCCGGCGAAATCACCGGGTTCCAGGTGATCACCGGCGCCTTGAACTCCGGGCGGGTGTCATGGTCGGGAATCTTGCGCCCATCGTAGTGATCGCCGTTGGACACCGCCGGGTAGCCGTAGTTGGCACCGCGCTCGACCAGGTTCAGCTCATCGCCACCGGCCGGGCCCATCTCATGCACCCACAGGCGGTGGCTGGCATCGAAGGCGATGCCCAGCGGATTGCGGTGTCCCAGCGACCACACTTGTGCCGCCACGCCGCCCTGGTCGGCGAAGGGATTGTCGGCCGGCACGCTGCCATCGTCATTCAGGCGTACCACCTTGCCCAGGTTCGACTGCATGTCCTGCGCAGGATCGAATTTCTGCCGCTCGCCCGAAGTGATGAACAGCTTGCCGTCATCCGGCGAGAATGCGATGCGGTGTCCGTAGTGACCCTGGCCACTGACTTTGGGTACCTGCTGCCAGATCACTTCCAGCTCTTCCAGGGTGCCGCCGCCGTTGGCATCAAGCACCAGCTTGGCACGTGCCACCGCTGCGCCGCGCGTGCCGTTGCTGCCTTCTTCGGCGTAACTCAGGTACACCAGGCCGTTGTCGGCGAACTGCGGGTGCAGTACCACGTCACCGAAGCCCCCCTGGCCGCCGTAGGCCACCTTGGGGCCACCGCTGATTTCCCGGGTGGAGCGCTTGGCGGGGTCCAGCAGTTGCAGGCGTCCGCGCTTTTCAGTCACCAGCAGGCGCCGATCGGGCAGGAAGGTCATCGCCCAGGGTTCATCGAAGGTGGCGATTTCGGCGACTGCAAAGTCGCCTTCTTCGACGGGCGTAACCCGGCCGGCCGGTGCTTCGGGGGCCGACGCACTGCAACCAGTGGCAAGGATGATCGGCGCCAGGCCGATGGCAAGGGCGAGAGCAAGCGGACGCGGACGGGTCATGGGTATCTCCAACGGGGATGCGGATGGCCAACCCCGTTTGTACCATTGCCGCCGTGACGGAGCGTGGGCCGATGGTCCTGCCTGCCCCGCCCATGCCCACCGGCTCAGTCCTGCAGGGTGCTGACTTTCACCTCGGTCTGCTGGCAGGCCTTGTCCAGGCACTGTCCGCTGAACCAGACCTGCCCCTGGCCCACCATGACGCCCTGCCAGTTGACGAACAGCGTATCGAAGGACTGACCGGCGATCACCTGCTTCAGGGCCGGGGTCATGATGCTTGGGTAGGCCGCAATGAAGGCCTCGGCATCCGCGATGTCGCGCCGCGCGCCATCCACTTCCACCCGCAGCGGGTAACGCATCAAGGTGCTGACGGCGGTGCGGTCATCGGCAGCCACCCCTTCCTGCAACTGCCGGAACAAGGTTTCATAGGCCTCAGGATCGCCCAGCAGGCGCTGGATGCGGCTGCGGGTGGATTCTTCGCCGGTGGCTGAAACCTCCGTATCGCCGGTCTGCGCATCACTGTCCGCCGCCGCTTCGCCCAGCGCCGGTGCATCTGCAGCAGATGCAGAAGGCGGCGTCGGCTGGGCATCGGCACGCATAGGTGGCGGTGCGGCGGTCTCTTCCGGCGGCGGTGCCGGCGTACCGCAGGCGGTCAGCCACAGCGGGCTGGCCAACAGCAGGATCAACGGGGTGCGGGACATTCGCATGCACGGCTCCATCAGTAACAGGAGCCTGCAGCCTAGCCCGTACATCGTGAGTGGACGATGTGGCCTTCGCCACGCCCCGTCGACAAAGGCCTTGCTCGACGCGGCATCACGTCGGGCAAGGCCAGAAACGTCAAAGATCAGCCCGCCTGCAGGGTGAACTGCACCGGTGTGCCACTGATCGACGATGCGCACACCCAGGCATCGAACAGACCGGGTTCGGCACGGAACGCGCCATCACGGCCAGTGAAGGCCAGCTGGCTGCGGTCCAAGGTAAACACCACGTCCACCGATTCACCCGGCTGCAGGGCCACCTTGCGGAAGGCCTTGAGTTCGCGCACCGGGCGCACGCGGCTGGCCACGCGGTCGTGCACGTACAGCTGCACCACTTCTTCACCCGCCACGCTGCCGGTATTGGTCACCGTGGTGGTCAGGGTCAGGGTGTCGTCCCAGCCGAGCTGGGCATGGCTCAGCTGGGGTACGCCATAGGCGAAGCTGGTGTAGCCGATGCCGTGGCCGAAGGCATACAGCGGCTCGTTGGGGATTTCCCGCCAGCGGGCCTTGAACTCGGACATGGTGGGCAGTTCCGGGCGACCGGTTCGCGGGTGGTTGTAGAAATACGGCTGCTGGCCGGACACCTGCGGGAAGCTGACCGGCAGACGGCCAGAAGGGTTGTAGTCGCCAAACAGCACATCGGCCACGGCATGCCCGGTCTGGGTGCCCAGGAACCAGGTCACCGCCACGGCCTGCGCATTGCGCACCGCACCGTGCAGGGCCAGTGCACGCCCATTGCGCAGCAGCACGACCAGCGGCTTGCCGGTCATCGCCACCGCCTCGGCCAGCGCCTGCTGGGCCGGCGGCAGGGTGATTTCCACCCGCGATTGCGCTTCGCCGCTGTAACGCTGCGGTTCGCCCAGGGCCAGCACCACCACGTCGGCACGCAACGCAGCGGCAACGGCCGCTTCGATGCCGCCGGGCAGCGCCGCTTCCAGATCACAGCCGGGGACGATGTCCAGCAGGGCCTGATCGCCGATCGCGGCGCGCACGCCGGTTTCCAGGTCGACGTAGCGGGCCTTGTCACCGAACAGCGTCCAGCAGCCTTCGATGTTCTCGCGGTCCTGTACGAAGGGTCCGATCAGGGCGATCTTCTGCCCTTCCTTGCGCAGCGGCAGCACCGATTGTTCGTTCTTGAGCAGCACGATGGAGCGCCGCGCGGCATCACGCGACAGCGCATCGTGCGGGGCGATGTGGCTGGTATCGGCCTCGCGCGCCGGGTCCAGCGAACGGTAGGGATCGTCGAACAGGCCGATCGCTTCCTTGACCCACAGCATGCGGCGCACGCCTTCATCCAGCACGGCCATCGGTACTTCGCCACTTTCCACCAGCGCCGGCAGGTGTTCGGCATAGAAGCCGCTCTGCATGCTCAGGTCCAGGCCGGCGGTGAACGCCTTGGCGGTGGCATCGCGGTCATCGGCGGCATAGCCGTGGGCGACCAGCTCCATGTCGGCGGTGTAATCGGAAATGACCACGCCGGGGAATTTCCATTCACCGCGCAGGATGTCGGTCAGCAGTTCGGCATTGGCACTGGCCGGCACGCCGTTGATGTCGTTGAAGGACGACATCACGGTGATGGCACCGGCATCGAAGGCGGCCTTGAAGGGCGGCAGGTGGACATCGCGCAGGGTCTGCGGCGAAATGTCCACCATGTTGTATTCCATGCCGGCCATCACCGCGCCATAGGCAGCGAAGTGCTTGGGCGTGGCCAGCAGCGCGTCGGCCGCCTTCAGGTCGCCGCCCTGGAAGCCGCGCACGCGGGCGGCA
>DALZLW010000004.1:0-49612 GCA_032007425.1 Stenotrophomonas sp. | reverse complement strand
CGGCATGCTGCGGCTGTCCGGGCCCCGCGCCGCCGCCATCGCCACGGCACTGGGCGCACCGACCCTGCGGCCGCGGCATGCCCATTACGCGCGTCTGCGCGATGCCGCCGGCGAAGTCATCGACGATGGCATCGTGCTGTGGTTTCCCGCGCCGAACAGCTTCACCGGCGAAGAAGTGGTGGAACTGCAGGGCCATGGCAGCCCGGTGGTGCTGCAGCAACTGGTCGCGCGCTGCATTGCGCTGGGCGCGCGCCAGGCCCGGCCGGGCGAGTTCAGTGAACGCGCCTTCCTCAACGGCAAGCTGGACCTGGCCCAGGCCGAGGCCATTGCCGATCTGATTGCCGCCGGAGACAACCGTGCTGCGCGTGCCGCGCGCCGTTCGCTGGATGGCGTGTTCTCACGGCGTATCGAAGGCGTGCTGGAACAACTGGTGGTCCTGCGCATCCATGTCGAAGCCGCCATCGATTTTGCCGATGAGCCGCTCGATACCCTGGGGGGCTCGCAGGTGCGTGCGGGTCTGGCTGCCGCGCGTGCCGATCTGGCCCTGCTGCGCCGTGATGCCGATCGCGGTCGCCGCCTGCGCGATGGCCTGCATGCGGTGCTGATCGGGCCGCCGAATGCCGGCAAGAGCTCACTGCTAAATGCGCTGGCCGGCAGCGAGCGGGCGATCGTCACCGACATCGCCGGCACCACCCGCGACACCCTGCGCGAGACCATCCGCATCGACGGGCTGGAGCTGACCCTGGTCGATACCGCCGGCCTGCGCGATGGCGGTGATGCCATCGAACGCGAGGGCATGCGGCGTGCCCGTGCCGAAACCGAACGCGCGGATCTGGCGCTGATCGTGCTGGATGCGCGTGATCCGCAGGCCGGCGAGCTGGCCATCGGCGAATCCGTTTTGGCCGTGCCGCACAAGGTGTACATCCACAACAAGTGCGATCTGCTGGCGAAGCAGGTAGGCCTCGCGGGCGCAGGCGATTCCACAGCCGGTGCACCGGCGGCCATGGCATCGACATCGGATGCTGCAGGCGGGCAGGGCGATGACCCGGACCGCGTGTGGGTCAGTGCCGCCACCGGTGAAGGCCTGGAGGCCCTGCATATGCGGCTGCGGTCCATCGCCTCGGCCGGTGCCGGTGAGCAGGTGGAGGGTGAATTCTCGGCGCGTACCCGCCATGTGGATGCCATCGAACGGGCGCAGGAACACGCGCTGCAGGCCGATGGCGAGCTGGGTCATGAGCGTCTGGAACTGGCCGCCGAGGAACTGCGGCTGGCGCATGAGGCGCTGGGCGAGATCACCGGGCGGATGAGCGCCGATGATCTGCTGGGGAAGATCTTCTCGAGTTTCTGCATCGGGAAGTGAGTGCGCCCGACGGTCTTTCGCCGACTTGCAGCCAGGTGGGGGCAAAGCTTCCAGCCTCCCTTCCCAGATAAACCCCCTGTCACATCCCCGCCGCATACTCGCCTGCATTGACGATAGACGAGGAACCGCCGTGACCCCTTGGCGCTGTGCAATGCTGTTCTCCCTGGCCATGGCCGTCTCCCCCCTGCAGGCGATGAGCGCTGAACCCGCCACCACGGCCCCCGCCAAGCCCGCCGTCTACGCGCACCGTGGCGCCAGCGCGCTGCTGCCCGAACACACCTTGGCCGCCTACGCCCAGGCCATCGCCGACGGCGCCGATGCCATCGAACCGGACCTGGTGATGACCAGGGACGGCGTGCTGGTGGCCCGCCACGAGAATGAAATCGGCGGCACCACCGACGTCGCCGCGCACCCGGAGTTCGCCGACCGTCGCACCACGAAGATGATCGACGGCCAGAGCGTCGAAGGCTGGTTCAGCGAAGACTTCACCTTGGCCGAACTGAAGACGCTGCACGCCCGCGAGCGCCTGCCCGATATGCGGGGTACCACCAACGACGGCCAGTTCCGCATCGCCACCTTCGACGAGATCCTGGCCTTCCTCGCCCAGCAGTCAGCACGTGCCAAGCGCGAAATCGCACTGGTGCCGGAGATCAAGCACCCGACCTATTTCCAGTCCATCGGCCTGCCGATGGAAGACAAGGTGCTGGCCGCCATCCAGGGCAACGCCCATGCGCGCACCGCGCCGGTGACCATCCAGTCGTTCGAGACCGCCAACCTGCGTTACTTGCGCGGCAAGATCGGTCGCGGCAGCAACATCCGCCTGCTGCAGCTGACCTGGAAGGGCGAGATACCGCCAATGGACATCGCCACCGCCGGTGGTCGCCTGACCTACGCGCAGATGCTCACCGCAGAAGGCCTGAAAGAGATCGCCACCTACGCCGACGGCGTGGGGCCAGAGCTGCGCTCGGTGATCCCGCTGCAGGCCGACGGGACGCTGGGCACGCCGACCACGCTGGTGCGTGACGGGCATGCCGCTGGTTTGCAGGTGATCCCGTATACCTTCCGCCCGGAGAACGCGTTCATCGCGGGCAACCTGCGCACGGGCGCCGATAACGCGCGCAATGACGCGGGCTCGATCGAGGAAATGCGCGCCTACATCGCCACCGGCATCGATGCGTTCTTCACCGATGACCCGGCGCTGGGCCGCAAGGCGGTGGACGGCTCGAACGTGGCGGACCGGTAACCCCGGTCAACCGCGCGGATCATCCGGCCGCCGGAACGGCAGCACCACGAAATCCTTGCCCTCGCGCGGCTGCCACAGCACCGGCACGCGGCCGGGCGACGGCGGTTCCAGCTCGTCATCGGCCTGCGCCTCGGCCAGCGCATCGTCCTCGTCTTCCCAGCTGTACCGCGCCTTGGGCGCCATCGGGTCGCTGTGGCGGAACAGCAGCGCGGCGATGATGCCGGCGAACGCACCGCCCATATGCGACTGCCACGACACCCCGGGGGTATGCGGCAGCACGGTCAGCAGCATGCCGCCGTAGAACAGCAGGCCGATCAAACCGGTGGCGATCGCTGCGCGGTCGCGGCGCAGCAGGCCCAGGCTGGCCAGCATGAACATCAGGCCATGGGTCACACCACTGGCGCCCAGATGGCGGCTGCCCAGATCGCCCAGTAGCCACGCGCCCAGCCCGGAGCCAATCCACAACAAGGGGAGGGCACGCACCGTCGCCTTGGGATAGACGCTGCCGGCCAGGGTCCCCAGGATCAGCAAGGCCACGCTGTTGGCGGCGATGTGCTCCACCGAGCCGTGCAGCAGCGGCGCCCCCAGCAGGCCAAGCAGGCCTGCCCATTCCAGCGGCGCTACCGCCCATGGGCGCCAGTCGAAATAGTCCTGCAGGGCGAAGATCGCCACCAGCAACAACACCGCGCCGAGGCTGGCGTTGAAGGCCCGCAGGATGCGCAGGCGGTCGGTGGACGGGGCCGGCGGGCTGCCGGCAGGCAGGGGGGCGTTGGCGTTCATACCTGAAGGGATGGCGGTGGCCGCGGCGATTGCAAGGCGGCCAGCGCGGGAAAATACCCCGGGCCGGCGGGACAATCCCGCCGGCCCTTGTGCCACGGGGCCCCGATCAGGCCGAGTGGCTGTCCTTGGCCGGGAACTTCACGCTCAGCACCACGGTGACCGCGATGATCAGCGCCACCACGCCCAGCGAGATCGGGGTGGGGATCTTGAACAGGTCGATGATCATCATCTTGATGCCGATGAAGCCCAGCACCAGGGCCAGACCATAGGGCAGCAGGTGGAAGCGATCGGCCATGCCGGCCAACAGGAAGAACATCGCGCGCAGGCCCAGCACCGCGAACACGTTGGAGGTGAGCACGATGAACGGGTCGGTGGTGATGGCGAAGATCGCCGGGATGCTGTCCACCGCGAAGATCACGTCGGTCACGGCGATCAGGATCAGCACCGCGAACAGCGGGGTGAACCAGCGCACGCCATCGCGCATGACGCTCATCGCGTTGCCCTGGTAGTCCGGCAGCAGGCGCAGGTGCTTGCGCATCCAGCGCAGCGCGGGGTTGGCTTCCAGATCCGGCTCCTGGCCGGCGGCGAACCACATCTTCCAGCCGGTGAACAGCAGGAAGGCGCCAAACACGTAGAGCAACCAGTGGAACTTGGTGATCAGCACGCTGCCAGCGAAGATCATGATCGTACGCAGCACGATCGCGCCCAGAATGCCGATGATCAGCACCTTCTGCCGCTGCTCCTCCGGCACCGCGAAGTAGCTCATGATCATCAGGAAGACGAAGATGTTGTCCACCGCCAGCGCCTTTTCCACCAGGTAGCCGGTCAGGAACTCCAGGCCGACCTTGTTGGCCATGGCCTGGCCGGCGGTTTCACTGAGGTAGTACCACAGACCGGCATTGAACAGCAGGGCCAGCGCCACCCAGCCGATCGACCACCACAGGGCCTCCTTGAAGGTGACCTTGTGCGGCCCGCCGTGGCGCATCAGAACGAGGTCGACCAGCAGGGCGATGATCACCACCGCCGCAAAGCCGCCCCACAACCACAAATTACCAATCGTCTGCATGGGAAATTCCGTTGATTGAAAGAATGCCTCGAGCCGGAGGGCGAGGGCCTGCAACGGAGATCAGGGGGATCCGGGGACAGACGCTTCGCCAGTACGGCGAAGGTCTCGCTCGCAGCCCCAGGGTGGGACTGCCGTTGCACCGGAGCCGGTGGGCTCGAAATGACGGCGACAACGTATGGGAGCTACTCCCCTTCTGCGGCCGATTCTGCGGCCTGTCGCGACCGCCGTCAAATGAAGATCCGATGACAGGTCCGGACCGCCAGCGGTCCCGCGTCATACAATAGGCCGATGAATACCCCCTTGCCCCTTGTCCGCCTCAAGAACGCCTGGCGCTCCAGCCACCCGTGGATCTTCCAGAAACTGGTCGAAAAGCCCGCTGTCCGGCCCAAGCCCGGCTCTCTGGTCGATGTCCAGGGCATCGACGGCGAGTTCATCGGTCGCGGCTTCTACAACGGCCACTCCCGCATTGCCGTGCGCATCCTGGAAACCCATCCGGACATCGCCATCGATGCCGGCTGGTTCCACGACAAGATCGCCCGTGCCGTGTCGCTGCGCCGTGACGTGCTCAAGCTCGATGCGGTCAGCGATGCCTGGCGCGTCGTGCACAGCGAAGGTGATGGCTTGTCCGGCCTGGTGGTGGACCGCTATGGCGACCTCATCGTGGTCGAGTTCTTTGCCGCCGGCATGTTCCGTCACCGCGAATGGATCTACGATGCCCTGCGCGCGCAGTTCCCGGGCTGCCGTTTCCACAGCTTCGCCGACGAACACGTGCAGAAGCAGGAAAGCTTTGATTTCCACAACACCAGTGGCACCGAGCCGTCGGTGATCACCGAGCACGGCATCCGCTTCCGCGCCGATCCGGCCGGTGCGCACAAGACCGGCTTCTTCGCCGACCAGCGCGAAAACCGCCAATGGCTCAGCGAGCAGGTGGAAGGCAAGAGCGTGCTGGACCTGTGCTGCAACACCGGTGGCTTTGCGGTGTATGCCGCGGCGCGCGGTGCGACCGAAGTACTGGGCGTGGATATCGACCAGGACGTGATCCAGATCGCCAAGGGCAACGCCAAGCTCAACAACGTGCGCCCGAAGTTCGTCCAGGCCGATATTTTCCCGTGGCTGCGTGATGCCTCCAACCGTGGCGAGCAGTTCGACGTGGTCATCCTGGACCCGGCGAAGATGACCCGCGACCGCGACCAGGTCATCACCGCACTGAAGAAGTACCTGGACATGAACAAGCTGGCCCTGGGCGTGGTCAAGCCCGGCGGCCTGTTTGCCACGTTCTCCTGCACCGGTCTGGTGGCCGAGGATCAGTTCCTGGACATGCTGCGCCGCGCGGCGTACTTCTCCGGGCGCACCATCCAGATCCTGAAGGTTGCCGGCGCTGGCCCGGACCACCCGTTCATGGCCCACGTGCAGGAATCGCGTTACCTCAAGGCGGTGTTCTGCCGCGTGGTGGACTGAACCGCGGCAATTGAGGTGCCGGCCCAGCGCCGGCGGGCCAGCCGCGCATGAGCTGATGCAGGCAGGGCGCAGTGCCCGGCACTATCGGCTGCCGGGCACCAGCGCTATGGTCAGGGTTTGCCCTGACCTGGAGCCCTGGATGTCATTGTTGCCGCGTCGTCTGACTGTGTTGCTTGCCCTGGCGTTGATCGTGCCGACGGCGGCACAGGCCGTTGAGTTCAGTGCGCAGGAGCTGGCCAAGGCACGCGCGCTGCAGCAGCGCCTGCTCACCCTAGACAGCCACCTGGATACGCCGGCCAACTTCGGCCGCACCGGGTTCGACATTACCCAGCGTCACGACCACAACGCGCTGTCCCAGGTCGACCTGCCGCGGATGCACCAAGGTGCCCTCGATGGCGGCTTCTGGGCGGTTTATACCGGCCAAGGTGACCGTAGCGCCGCGGCCCACCAGCGCGATCGCGACGCAGGCCTGCAACGGCTGCTGGAAATCCGCGAACTGCTGGCTGCGCACCCGGACCAGTTCGCGCTCGCGCTGACTGCCGACGATGCCGCCCGGATCAAGGCCGACGGCAAGCGCGTGGTTTACATCAGCATGGAAAACGCCAGTCCGCTGGTGGCTGATCCCTCGCTGCTGAGCTTCTACCACCAGGCGGGGCTGCGTCTGCTCAGCACCGTGCACTTCGCCAACAACGAGTTCGCTGATTCGGCCACCGATCCCAAGGGGCCCGAATGGCAGGGGCTGAGCCCGGCCGGCAAGGCGCTGGTCAACGAGGCCGTGAAGCTGGGCATCGTGATCGATCAGTCGCACGCCTCCGACGCGGTGTTCGATCAGTTGCTGGCGATGCTGCCGGTCCCCTTCATCCTGTCGCACAGCTCGGCACGGGCGGTGCACGACCATCCGCGCAACCTGGATGACGCGCGCCTGCGGCAACTGGCCAAGGCCGGCGGGGTGATCCAGGTCAATGCCTACGGTGGCTATCTGGTCGACCCGGGCAAGAGCCCGGAGCGGGTGGCGGCGGAAAAAGCGCTGAGCCAGCGCCTGGGCGGCTGGGAGAACATGACGGTGGCGCAGGGCGTGGAACTGCAGCAGGGGCGTGAGGCGCTGGATGCGCGCTATCCGGTGCGTTACGCCAGCAGCGATGATTTCTTCGCCCACCTGGAGCATCTGCTGGCCGTGGTCGGGCCCGACCATGTGGGCATCGGCTTGGACTGGGATGGCGGCGGTGGCCTCAGCGACCTTGGCGATGTCAGCCAACTGCCGAAGATCACCGCGTGGCTGCTGCGTAAGGGCTACAGCGAACAGCAGATTGCCGCCATCTGGAGCGGCAACCTGCTGCGGGTGATCGGCCAGGCCCAGGCGTATGCGGAAAAGCAGGCGGCCGCGGCCCGGTAAGCCCTGCGAGCGCCGGGCCATGCCCGGCGCTACCGGCCCGCCACGGCCCAGGCCGATGATCGGTCCTGATCAGCGACCGATCAGCGCATTGCGACGGCTGTAGGCGAAGTACACCACCAAACCAATCACATTCCAGATCAGGAAGTACTTTTGCGTCGCGTGCGGCAGGCTGATGAACAGGTAGATGCAGCCCAGCGCGGCAGCAGGCCCCACGACCCAGGCCAGTGGGGCCCGGAACGAACGCTTCTGGTCTGGAGCGCGCCGACGCATCACCACCAGGCAGATACCGACGGCGGTGAACGCGGCCAAGGTACCGGCATTGGCCAGCGCGGCGATTTCATCCAGCCGGGCCACGCCGGCAAGCGCCGACACCAGCAAGGCACTGAACAGCGTGGTGGCGATCGGCGTACCGGTGCGTTTGTTGACGTTGGACAGCGAGCGCGGCAGCAGGCCATCGCGGCCCATCACGAAGAACACCCGGCTCTGCCCGAACATGAAAGCCAGCAGCACGGTCGGCAGGGCGATGATCGCCACCACGCCAATCACCAGTGCAGCGGTCGGGTGGCCCAACTGGCGCATGATCAGGGCCAGCGGCTCGGCGCTGCTGCCGAAGATCGCGTAGCTCATGGCACCCACGGCGGCCAGCGCCACCAGCATGTAGACCAGGGTGCAGCCGATCATGGACCCGATGATGCCGATCGACAGGTCACGGCCCGGGTTTTTGGTTTCTTCGGCCGCCGTGGAGATAGCATCAAAGCCGTAGAACGCAAAGAAGATGATCGCTGCGGCGGCCATCACCCCGCGCTCCACGCCGTCAGGGCCCAGGGTCTTGGGGAAGCCATGCGGCATGAACGGCTGCAGGTTGGCCGGATCGAAGGCCGGCAGGGCAACGGCGACGAACACGCCGAGTGCGATCAGCTTCAGCACCACCAGGATGGCGTTGAGGGTGGCGCTTTCGCGGGTGCCGAGCATCAGCCCACCGGCCACGACCCAGGTGATGATCACGGCCGGCAGGTTGAACACGCCGCCTTCCACGTGCGGACCGGCCGACAGCGCCAGCGGCAGGCGGATGTCGATGCCCAGCTGGGTGTGCACCCATTCCAGGAAGCCGACGAAGTAGCCGGACCAGCCCACCGCCACCGTGCTTACCACCAGCGAGTATTCCAGCACCAGGCTCCAGCCGACGATCCAGGCGAAGATTTCGCCCAGGGCCGTATAGCTGTAGGTGTAGGCGCTGCCCGAGGCCGGCATCAACGTGGACAGTTCGGCATAGGCCAGTGCCGCGCAGGCGCAGATGGCGCCGGCGATGGCAAAGGAAATCAGGACGGCGGGCCCGGCCAGGTTGGCGCCGACGCCGATCAGTGTGTAGATGCCGGTGCCGACGATGGCACCGATGCCCATGGCGATCAGGTGCGGCCAGCTGAGGGTGGGGACAAGACGACGCCCGGCTTCATGCACGGTGACGGAATCGAGGGACTTGCGCCGGAGCAGGGACATTCGGGCCTCGGGAGCTGACTGTGAACGACAAGTTCCCGAGTGTGACCGAATGCGCTGCAGCATTACTACTGGAAGCGCTCTATTCCGTTGGAGCTCGCGATCGAAGGTGCCTAATGCTGACGAAATCGGCACAGTCGGCACCCTCCCTCGTCTCGCTCAGCGGTCCACCGTGGCCATCACTGTGGCCGCGTAGCGCAGTCCAGCCGCCGCGTGCAGCGGGAACACCGCATCCAGACGCGCCAGTACAGCCTCGTCGAGAACGACATCCAAGGCGGCCAGATTCTCGTCCAGACGCGCGCTGCGGGTGGTTCCAGGAATCGGCACCAGGTGCTCGCCCCGTGCCAGCACCCAGGCCAGCGCCAGTTGCGCCGGTGTGATGCGCAGCTCAGTGGCCAGCGTCTGTACCTGGGCCACCAGCGTCAGGTTGCGCTGGAAGTTGTCCCCTTGGAAGCGCGGCGAACTGCGCCGGTAGTCGTCGACGTCAAAGTCCTCGATGCGGCGGATCGCACCGGTCAGGAAACCGCGGCCCAGCGGCGAGTAGGGCACGAAGCCGATTCCCAGCTCTTGGGTCGTGGCCAGCACCTCGTTCTGTTCCGGCTCGCGTGACCAGAGCGAGTACTCGCTCTGCACGGCCGTGATCGGATGCACGGCATGGGCGCGGCCGATGGTGGCCGCCGAGGCCTCGGACAAGCCCAGGAAACGCACCTTGCCCTGTTCCACCAGACGCGCCATGGCACCGACGGTGTCTTCGATCGGGACATTCGGATCGACCCGGTGCTGGTAGTACAGATCGATGTGATCGACCCCCAGCCGCCGCAGGCTGGCTTCGCAGGCGGCCTGCACATAGGCCGGACGACCGTCGATGGCCCGCGCCATGGGATCGGCCGGGTCCAGCTGGATCCCGAACTTGGTGGCCAGGAACACCGCGTCACGGCGGCCGGCGATCGCCCGCCCGACCAGCGCTTCGTTGCTGTGCGGGCCGTAACAGTCGGCGGTATCGAGCAGGGTAAGGCCCTGGTCCAGTGCACGGTGCAGCACGGCGACCGCGTCCTCTTCCTGAGGGCGTCCGCCGTAATAGGCGCTCATGCCCATGCAGCCCAGCCCCAATGCAGAAACGGTCGGGCCGGCAGGACCCAGTGTGCGTGTCTTCATGTTCAGTTCTCCAGCAGAAAGAAAGACGCCGCCAGCGCGTGCGGCGGACTGGAGGTCAGCATGCGCGCCCCCATCATTTGGATAAACTGCGTATATAGGGACTGACCATGAAGTAGAGGTTCACAATGAAGCCTTCCGCGCCGCTGTCCGCCGTGGTTGCTTTCGTCCATGTCGCCGACCACGCCAGCTTCACCCGCGCCGCCGATGCCCTGGGGGTGTCCACCTCGGCGCTGTCGCAGAGCGTGCGCGCGCTGGAGGCGCAACTGGGCGTACGGCTGTTGCAGCGGACCACGCGCCGGGTCGGCCTGACCGAACACGGTGCGCGGTTCCTGGGGCAGGTGCGTGCCGGCTTGACGCAGATCGAGTCTGCCTTCGACGCGCTGGACCAGGTGCGTGACGTTCCGACTGGCCAGTTGCGGATCACCGTGCCACGGATCGTTGCAGACCGCTTGGTCCTGCCGCGCCTGCCGGATTTCCTGCGGCGTTACCCACAGGTGGACGTGGAGCTCTGCGTCGACCCGGCACTGACCGATCTGGTCGCCGAAGGTTTCGATGCCGGCATCCGCCTGGGCGAATCCCTGGCACCAGGCATGATCGCGGTTCCGGTCGGTGGGCCGGAGCGGCAGGTGGTGGTGGCCACTCCCGCCTACTTCCAGCGCCATGGCGTACCCGAAAGCCCGCATGCGCTGCAGGATCACGCCTGCATCGGCCACCGCCTTGCCAATGGCCGGCGCATGCCCTGGGAGTTCAGCCGCGACGGGCGCGCGCTGGATGTGGCGGTTCCGGGTCGACTGCTGTTCAACGATGCCGGTCTGGCGCGCCACGCGGTCCTGGCCGGGCTCGGCATGGCCCAGGGGTTTGCCTCGATGTATGCCGAGGACCTACAGGCCGGGCGGCTGCGCAGCGTGCTGGAAGCGTGGCAGCCGGCTTTCCCCGGCTTCCACCTGTACTACCCTGCGCGCGAGCAACTGGCACCGAAGCTGCGGGTGTTCATCGACCACCTGCGCAGCAAGCCGGTGTGACGCCAGGCCCGGTTGGCGCTCAGCCCTCCAGGCCCAGGCGGATACCGAAGCCGAGCAGGAACACCCCGGCCACCCGGCGCAGGGCATCGGCGATGCGCGGGTGCTGGATCAGCCGCCGCCTGGCGAGGTTGCCGATGACGATCAACAGCGAGCAGTAGGCCACGCTGACCACGAAGATGACCCCGGCCAAGGCGATGAAGGTCACCAGGCCCTGGTGCTGGCGCGGGTCGATGAACAACGGCAGGAAGGCCATGTAGAACAGGATGGCCTTGGGGTTGAGCAGGCTGACCAGGATGGCCTGGCGGAAATAGCGGCCCGGCTGCAGGCGGATCCCGCCGGCGCCGGTTTCGTCGCTTTGCTGGCGGCGTAACAGGCCGATACCGACCCACACCAGATAGGCCGCGCCCAGGTACTGCACGGCATGGAACACCAGGGGATTGGCCTTGAGCAGCGCTGCCACGCCGGCCAGCGCCAACCACATCAGGATCTGGTCGCCCAGCAGCAGCCCGCCCAGTGCGGTGTAACCGCCACGGATGCCGCCGCGGCCGGTGGCGGTCAGCAGGGTGAAGGTGCCGGGACCGGGCAAAGCCAGGAAGACCAGCACCGCTGCCAGGAAGGTCCACAGGTCCTGGATGCCCATCCACGGCATGGCGGTCTACTCGTTCAACATCGGGGGGCGTGTATTGTCGGTCAGGCGCAGGCCGGGCTCCAGCCCGGGCGCACTGGGGCAACCTATCCCGGACCGGCCGGCAATCCCTGCAACAGCGCCTGCAACGGCTGGGTCAGGTAGGCATGCAGCTGGCGCACGGCCGGCGAGAACTGCTTGCGGTGCGGGCATGCCAGATTCAGTGGCAGCGCTTCACCGGCACCGTCCAGCAGGACCTGCAGGCGACCGGCGCGGACATCGTCGCCGACATCCAGCCACGATTTATAGGCGATGCCCTGGCCGGCCACCGCCCAGCGCCGCACCACGTCGGCGTCATCGCACTGCAGGTCGCCACTGACCGCCACGTGCACGCGGCGGCCCTGGTGATCGAAGCCCCAGCGGTCATGGCTGCGCCCGCCCAGCTGGTACAGCAGGCAGGCGTGCCCGCCCAGTGCGTCCAGCGTCTGCGGGCTGCCCGCGCGCTGCAGGTACGATGGCGCTGCCACCAGCACCCGCCGGTTGTGGGCCAGCAGGGGCAGGGCGACGTAGCTGGCATTATCGAACCGGCCCAGACGGAAGGCGATGTCGACCGGATCGCGGAACACATCGGCGACCTGGTCGGACAACTGCAAGTGCAGCTGCAACCGCGGGTGGGCGGCGCGGAACGCGGTGAGCCAAGGCAGCAGCACGTTGCGACCCAGATCGGAGGGGGCAGCCACCTGCAGGCTGCCGGCCAGGATGGCATCCTCGCCCTGCACCCGGGCGCGGCCCTCGCGCAAGGTGGCCAGCACCTGCTGCGCGTAAGGCAGGTACAGCGCGCCTTCGGCGGTCAGCCGCAGGCTGCGCGTGGTGCGTACGAACAGGCGCAGGTCCAGTTCGCGTTCCAGCCGGGCGACCGCGGCGGCGACCTGGCCGGGCAACAGATCGGCCTCGCGGGCGGCACGGGAAAAGCTGCCCAGCGCTGCGGTGCGTGCGAACAACTGCAGATCATCAACCCGGACCATTTTCACAGCCACAATGAAAGTGATGCTGGATTCTGCGCCTTTCCGGGCCAGTCCGCAGCCGTCACCCTAGGCACTCACTTTCCTGGAGCTCCCCCATGCGTGCTGTCGCCTACGCCGAAGCCGGCCTGCCCATCGACGATCCCAAGGCCTTGCTGGACATCGAACTGGAGCGCCCGCAGCCGGGTCCGCGTGACCTGCGCGTTGCGGTACAGGCGGTCGCGGTCAATCCGGTGGATACCAAGGTGCGCCGCACGGCCGCCACCCAGTCCCCGCGCGTGCTCGGTTTCGACGCCGTGGGCGTGGTGGATGCGGTCGGCAGCGAGGTCACCCTGTTCCAGCCCGGTGACGCGGTGTATTACGCCGGTGCCATCGACCGTCCCGGCAGCAATGCCGAATACCAGTTGGTGGATGAGCGCATCGTCGGTCGCAAGCCGGCCAGCCTGGACGCCGCCGCAGCAGCAGCCCTGCCGTTGACCGCGATTACCGCCTGGGAGCTGCTGTTCGATCGGCTGCGCATCGCCGAAGGCGGCGGTGAAGGACAGACCCTGCTGGTCATCGGTGCTGCGGGCGGGGTGGGCTCCATCCTGGTGCAGCTGGCCCGCCAGCTCACCCGCCTCACCGTGGTGGGCACCGCCTCGCGCCCGGAAACCCAGGACTGGGTGTACGGCCTCGGTGCGCACCATGTGATCGACCACAGCCTGCCGCTGGAAGAAGGCCTGGCCCGGCTGGGCATCAAGGCCGTTGAACATGTGGCCAGCCTCACCCACACCGACCAGCACTATGCGCAGATCGTGAGCGTGCTGGCGCCGCAGGGCCAGCTCGGCCTGATCGACGATCCAGGTGCGTTGGACATCATGGCGCTCAAGCGCAAATCGGCCTCGCTGCACTGGGAGTTCATGTTCGCCAGGCCGCTGCACCAGACCGCTGACATGCAGCAGCAGCACGTGCTGTTGAACCGGGTGGCCGATCTGGTCGATGCCGGCGTGCTGCGTACCACGCTCGGTGAACACTACGGCCGTATCGACGCGGCCAACCTGCGACGGGCCCACGCCCTGCTGGAAACCAACCGCGCCAAAGGCAAGATCGTGCTCGAGGGGTTCTGACCCTGCGCACGGCAAGCGACGATGCAGGGTCATCGTCGCTCCGGCGCAGCAGGTGAGACGGGGCCGGCCTAGACTATGCGCATGGAAACCCAGACCCTTGCCTTGTTGGCGTTGCTGTTGCTCGCCGTTGTCGTCGTCCTGCTGGTGGTGGTGCTGCGCCGCGCCCCCGACCGCCAGGATTCCCAGGAACTGCTGGCGCTGCGCGAGGCGCTGGAAGGCGAACGCAGCGCCGGTACCCGTGCGCAGGTGGAAGCGGCACAGTTG
Organism: Stenotrophomonas sp.; assembly: GCA_032007425.1. GTDB lineage: Bacteria > Pseudomonadota > Gammaproteobacteria > Xanthomonadales > Xanthomonadaceae > Stenotrophomonas. The sequence goes on along the minus strand of DALZLW010000004.1, from coordinate 35,624 downwards.
CAGGGCCGCCTGCATGCGGTGCAGGACGACCTGGATGCCCTCCGCCTGCGCAGCCATGAGCAGCAGCAGGCATTAAGCGCGGCCCAGGCCCGCAGTGAGCGCGATGCCGCGCTGGCTGGCGAGCGTGACAGCCGCCTGCACGAGCGCGAACAGGCGCTGCTGCAGCTGCGCCAGCAACTGCGCGAGGCCGAGGAAGCGCTGGCCGCCCAGCGTGCCGAACACCAGCGGCTGCATGGTGAACACACCCGCCTGCAGGCGAACCTGCAGCACAGCCAGCAGGCCAGCGCCGACATGCGCGCTTACCTGGACACTGCCCGGGAAAAACTCAGCGGCGCCTTTGCCGAACTGGCCGGCAAGGTATTCGATGAGCGTGGCCAGCAGTTCGAAAAGAACGTGCGGCAGGCCACTGGCCAGTCCAGGCAGGACATTGAAACCCTGCTCAGGCCCTTCGCCGAGCGCCTGCAGGAATTCCGCACGCGGGTGGACACCGTCTATGGCGATGAAGCACGCGAGCGCGCCAGCCTGCTGGGCGCGGTGGGCGAACTGAAAACGCTCAACCAGGACATGGCGGTGCAGGCAGCGGCGCTGACCAATGCACTGAAGGGCAATGCCCGCATCCGCGGCGACTGGGGCGAACTGATGCTGGAAAGCGTGCTGCGCGGCTCGGGTCTGGAAGAGGGCGTGCATTACAAGCGCCAGCAGCACGTGGTGGATGACGAAGGCGAGCGCCTGCGTCCGGACGTCGTGGTGTACTTCCCGGACCAGCGCAGCATCGTGGTGGACAGCAAGGTCAACCTGGTGGCCTGGCAGGAAGCGATGAATGCCGAAACCCCCGATGCCTCCAGCGAGGCCCTGCTGCGCCACGCCGCCGGCCTGCGCCAGCACGTCAAGGATCTGGGCGTGCGCAACTACCCCAAGGCGATGGGCGAAGAGCAGACGCTGGACGTGACCATTGCCTTCGTGCCGATCGAAGGCGCCCTGTCGGCTGCCCTGTCCACCGATCCGGCGCTGCAGTCGTATGCGTTCGACAACAAGGTGGTGTTCGCCTCGCCGAACACGCTGATGGCGCTGCTGCGGGTGTCCGAGCGCCTGTGGACGCGCGACAAAGTACAGAAGCAGGCGCTGAAGATCAGTGAGAGTGGCGGTCTGCTGCTGGATGCACTGGCCGGTTTCGTGGGTGACTTCAACACCATCGGCAAGCGACTGGAAGATGCGGGCAAGTCCTTTGCAGATGCGCGCAAGCGGCTGGAGGAATCCAATGCCTCGGTGTATAACCGTGCCCGGCGTCTGGCCGAGCTGGGGGTGAAAGCCAAAAAGGCGCTGCCACCGGAACTGCAACCGGACGCACTGGAACAGCTGGGCGGACCGGATGCTGACGCGCCGTGAGCGCGATGCAGGCTATCCTGCCCACCAGCCTTTCCCCGGACATGTTGCCATGCGCCTGAATCTGTTTCTTCCTGCCCTGCTGGCCGCTGCCTTGACGGCCTGCGCCGCCTCACCCACACGCAGCGTCGAGCAATCCGGCGACGGATCGGCGCAGATCGAGGCCGACGCGGCGGCGTGTGCGGCCCGCGGTGGGCAACTGCGGCCACTGGGCCGCCTGCAGCGCGTGCAGTGCGTGGTTCCCTACGCCGATGCCGGTGCGAGCTGCAGCAGTGCCAATGACTGCAGCGGCCAATGCCTGGCGGCGACGCCGGTGGAAGCGGGCACGGCGGCCAGTGGCCAGTGCCAGCGCGATGCCAGTGAAACCTTCGGCTGCCGCCAGCGCATCGAGGGTGGCGTTGCACAGGGCACGATCTGCGTCGATTAAGCGGCCATGTAGCTGCAGGGGTACGGCCGCCGGGTATGCTGTGCGGCCATCCCACGCAGCGCCCAGGAGCCCACCGTGAGCCAGTCCATCCAGGACATTTCCCTCACCACCATCGATGGCCAGCCGGCCAGCCTCGCCGATTACAGTGGCAAAGTGCGGCTGCTGGTCAATGTTGCTTCCAAATGTGGCCTGACACCGCAGTACGAAGGCCTGCAGAAGCTGTATCTGGAAAAGCATGCACAGGGGCTGGAAGTGCTGGGCTTCCCGGCCAACAATTTCCTTGGCCAGGAACCGGGCAGCGAGGAAGAGATCCAGCAGTTCTGCCAGCTGACCTACGACGTCACCTTCCCGATGTTCGCCAAGATCAGCGTGGCCGGCGATGACATCCATCCGCTGTACCAGCAGCTCGTCGCCGCACAGCCGGACGCCGTGGGCGAAGGCCCGCTGCGCGAGCGCCTGGCCTCCAAGGAGATCCCCGTCAACCCGCGTCCGGGCGTGCTGTGGAACTTCGAGAAGTTCCTGGTCAACCGCGATGGCGTGGTGATTGCCCGCTTCGCCCCGGACGTGGCCGCCGACGACGCGCGCCTGCGCGCGGCCATCGACGCGGCCCTGTGATCAGACAGCGCACGTCGCGCTTGATGACAAAAAAAACGCCGGGCAGTGCCCGGCGTTTCTTTGAACTTCCTTCAATTGCCCCAATTGGGCATCGGCATCGCATCCACGGGGATCGGCGCGTCGCCCTCGTCCTTGCCACGGCCATGCTTGCCACGCAGGTCGTTCTCGATCTGGTAGCTGCGGCGTTGCAGCCAGGCATCGCGGACCAGCGCGTACTCGTCCACGGCGTGGTCGCGCATGTCATCGACGGCCAGCAACTGCGAACGGGCATCGACCAGCTGCAGGCCCTGCAAGGGGATGCGGGTGCGGTCTTCATCGATCTGGCGCAGGGGCGACAGCGGCATGTCACCGGCCAGGCCGAACACATCGCGCACGGTACGTGGGCCGAAGAACGGCAGTTCCACGTAACGCGACTGGCGCCAGCCCCAGGCCCCGAGGGTCTGGCCGAAATCTTCACGACGGTTGGGCACCATGGCCTTGCTGGCCGGATCCCATAGCCCGCCGATGCCGATCGTGGTGTTCATCAGGAAGCGGCCAAAGGTATCCCAAGCGTCGTCAGGACGGCCCTGCAGCAGCTGGTTGACGATCGTGACCGGTGCACGCAGGTTGCCGAAGAAGTTGCTCACGCCGGTGCGGGCAAAGCGCGGGACCACATGCGTATAGGCGGTGGCCAGCGGTTTTGCGATCGCATTGTCGACCACCACATTGAAGCGGTGCACCTTGCGGTTCAGCGGCTCCCACGGGTCATAGCTGCCCTGGGTGCCACTGGCGCCGTCGCTACCGTAGAGCGCGGCGAAGTCGTCTTCAGTGGCATCGGCATCGGCCGGTGCATTGGTGGCTGCGGCTGCATCCGTCGCGGCAGGCAGGTTCGCCTCGGTGGCCGGCGGCAGCGTGCCGGCCGTGCCGGCGGCCGGGTCCTGGGCAGGCACCTGCACATCGGCAGGGGCGGCATCACGTGCCGGCTTGCCGGCGCAGGCGCTCAGCGCAGCGGCGAGCAGGAACAGGGGGAGAGTGCGTATGACGTTCATGTCAGCTCGCGGCAGAGGTTGCTTGGAAATCCAGGTCTGCGCCCAGCCGGTAGGCCGCACGCAGTTCGTTGAAGCCTTCGGGCGTGCCCTGTACGGCCAGCGCCTGGCCCAGCGCATGGACGCGCGTGGCCAGCTCGGCGAGCAGGGCCACGCCGGCACTGTCCACCCGCGGCACGGCCGACAGGTCCAGCCGCTGGTAGCGACCGGCCAGCGCCTGCACCTGCGGCCACACGGCGGTGACTGCCTGCCGGTCCAGTACGCCGGACAGGTGCAGGGTGTCGCCGTCCAGGCGGGCCTGCAGGCCGTTACTTGCCATTGCCCGCCGGCCCGGCCTGCATGTTGCCGCTGCGCAGGTCGGCCGCAACCTGCTTGATGCCCTTCTGCCGCAGCGGGGCGTCGAACTGGTTGCGGAAGGTCTGCACGTAGGAAATGCCTTCGATGTTCACGTCGAAGATCTTCCACTGCCCACCGACGTTGCGCATCAGGTAGTTGACCGGGGTCGGGTCGTTGCCGGCGCGCACCAGGTCGGTGGCCACCTGCACGCCGCGGTTGCCCGGCAGCGGGCTCTCACCCTTCAGGCGGAAGCTCGGCTTGCCTTGGATGTTGAGCAGGGCCGAACCGTAGCGCTGCATCAGGTTGTCGGCCATGGCATCGGCAAACAGCTTGATGTCTGCATCCGAAGCACCGCGGGCGTTCACGCCGAGCACCAGGCGGGCCGCGTATTCACGGTCGAAGCTGCGGTTGAGCTCGCTGTCGATGTAGCCGCGCAGGGCGGCCGGATTGCTGCTGAACTCCTTGCGGCGTTCCTGCAGCGTGGACAGCACGCGGCTGCTGGTGTCCATGACCGTGCGTCCTGCCTGGCCCTGGGCGGCTGCGGCAGCGGGTGCGGCCGCCTGCGCCGAGGCCAGCAGCGGGGTGGCGGCCAGCAGGGTGGTGGCCAACAGGGCGGGAATCAGTGTCTTCTTCATGGTTGTGCTTCCGTTGCAGGCGCCTGCGCGCCATCGTGGGATTCGGGGTCGGCGGCGGCATCGTCACCACCAGGGGTGCCGCCGCCACTGAACATGTATTTGCCGACCAGCTGCAGCAGGTCTACCGCTGGCTGGGTGAAGACGATCTCATCACCGGCCTTGAGCACGTCCGGATCGCCGCCCGGTTGCAGACCGATATAGCTTTCGCCGAGCAAACCGCTGGTGAATATGCCGGCTGACGTATCGGCCGGCAGGTCGGTGTACTTGTCGTCCAGGCGCAGGGTGACGATGGAATCGAACTTGACCGGGTCCAGTTCGATCGCCGCGACCTGGCCGATGGTTACACCGCCGATCTTCACCGGCGCCTGCTTGCGCAGTTGGCCGATCTGGGAAAAGCGTGCCTTCAGCTCGTAGCCCTGGCTGCCCAGGCCCCAGCGCTGGTTGGTGGACGCCACGGCCAGCACCATCAGCGAGGCCAGCGCCAGCAGCAGGAACGCGCCGACGGAAAATTCGAGTCTTGGACCGCGGATGGCCATGTTCATTTCACCATTTTCGTCAGGTGCCCGGGCGGGGGCCCGGGCGGTCAAGTGCAGCAGTTTTCCGCCCTGCGGCCCTTACTGGAACATCAGGGCCGACAGCACGAAGTTGAAGATCAGTACCAGCAGCGAGGCGTTGACCACCGCGCGGGTGGTGGCCACCGACGTGCCCTCGATGGTGGGCTCGGCATGGAAGCCCACGTAGGACGCCACCAGCGCCGCGGTGCCACCAAAAATGGCCGACTTCAGCATTGCCACACCGAAATCGTTCCAGAAATCGACGCTGTTGCGCAGCGCCGACCAGAACACCCCATTGTCCAGCCCCAGCACGTGCACCGCTTCGAAGTAACTGGCGGTGATGGCCAGCGAGCAGAAGATGCCGGTCAGCAGCGGCACCGTCAGTACCGCGGCCCAGAAGCGCGGCGCCACGGCCTTGGCGACCGGATCGATGGCCATCAGTTCCAGCGCCTTGATCTGGTCGGTGGCGCGCATCAATCCCAGCTCGGCGGCAATGGAACTGCCGGCGCGGCCAATGAACAGCAGTGCGGTCAGGACTGGCGCCAGTTCACGGTACAGCGACAAGCCGAGCAGCGTGGACAGGGCATCGGCCGCACCGAAGGTGGTCAGCGTCCGGTACCCCTGCAGGGTCAGCACCAGGCCGACGAAGGCCCCCCCGACGGCGATGATCGGCAGCGAACGGGCGCCGATCTTGTAGATCTCGCGGGTCAGCTCGGCCAGGAAATCGCGCGTCGGCAGTGAGCCGCGCAGCACCGTCAGGGAAAACAGGCCGGCACGGCCGACAGCACGGGTGGAGGCAACGAACGGCATCAGGCAACCCTCGGCCGCGGCGCGGCATCGAATGCAATCGGACCATCGGGCTGGCCATGCAGGAACTGCTGCAGCAGCGGATCCTGGCTGGCCTGGAGTTGCGCGGGGGTCCCCTGGAACACAATGCCGCCATTGGCAATGGCAACGACCTGGTCACAGATGGGCAGGGTTTCATGCACATGGTGACTGACGATGATGCTGGTCAGTCCCAGGCTGTGGTTGAGCCGCTGCACCAGGTTCATGATCACTCCGCTGGCGATCGGGTCCAGCCCGGTCAGTGGCTCATCGTAGATCATCAGCGGCGGATCCAGTGCCAGTGCACGGGCCAGCGCCACGCGTCGCGCCATGCCGCCGGAAAGCTCCCGCGGCCAGGCGTCCTCGGCGGCCAGCAGGCCCACGGCATGCAGCTTCATCCGCACCAGGCGCTGCAGGACTGGCGCCGGCAGGCGCGTATGCGTACGCAGCGGCAGCGCCACGTTCTCGCCGACGGTCAGGTCGGTGAGCAGGCCATTGCCCTGCAGCAGCACGCCGACGCTGCGGCGCATTTCCAGCAGAGCGGCGGCATCGGCAGGAATGGGACGGCCAAACAGCTGCACCTGGCCCTGGACCGGGCGCAGTTCGCCCGTCAGCGCGGCCAGCAGGGTGGACTTGCCACTGCCCGAAGGCCCCAACACAGCGGTGATGCTGCCGCGCGGCACATCAAGCGAAACATCGCGCAGGATCGTGCGGCCGCCGCGGTCGATGCGCACGTTGGACAACTGCACCAAGCTGGTTCCGGAAGCCGACATGGGCGCCTTTTAACGAATTCGCAACTTTGCAGGATCAGGGGCCAGCGCTGAACATAAGCGAACTGGAGCGTCCAGTATTGTCGCATGTGCCGGATGAGCATGCCTGCAACAGTGTCACTCGGTGCTGGGTTGGCGCCGGGGTTGGGGTTGTCGTGCGGGGCCGGTTGCTGGGCTGGGCCGGGGGACGGCAAAAGCCGCATCCCTGCGGGCCTCGCGTCGCGCCATCCATGGCGCGACACGCCCCCGGCCCAGCCCACCCACCGGCCCCTCCCCCACATCGCCTCCGCTAGACACACGGCAAAGGCAGAAAGAAAAAGCAATGCAAAAGCCACAGCAAAAGCGACGCTCGCGGGGCTCCGGCTCCGGGCTTCCGCTCTGGCATGTGCTTTTGCTTTGAATCCATTTCCCCTGTGGACTGGCCGACGCGTTGGAGTGTCCGAGGGCGGTCGGGGCGGGGGCGTGTTTCGCCATGGATGGCGAAACGCGAGGCCCGCAAGGATGCGGCTTTTGCCGTCCCCCACGCCCCTGCCCCGGCCGCCCGGCGCGCAGAACCGGCTTTCCGCGAGCCACCCGCAGGCGCCGCCGCTGTAGGCGACCAACCTCCCGTCCGGCACACTAAGCGCGATGAGCGACCCGACCGCCGATTTCCGGCTCTACCACTCCAATTCCCTCGACGTGCTCGCCGCACTGCTGGCCCGCCACGTGCGTGAACCCGTGCCCGGCCAGGCGCTGCTGGAGCCGGAAACCGTGCTTATCCCACAGGTCGCGATGCGCCGCTGGCTGCAGTCCACCCTCGCCGCCGAGTACGGCGTGGCCGCAAATCTTGAGTTCCTCACCCCCGGCGAGTTCGTGGCACGCGCGCTCAATGCCAATGTGCCGGTCGAGGGCGTCGATCGGGATGCCGACGCGGTGCGCTGGCTGCTGTACCGCGCGCTGTGTGACACGAGCTTGCTGGCGCAGCCGGCGATGCGCGCGCTGCAGGCCTATCTGGCCAGCGGTGATCCTTTGGCGCCCTGGGCCTTGGCCGGCGAGCTGGCCAGCGTGTTCGAGAAGTACCAGGCCTGGCGCCGTGACTGGTTGCTGCGCTGGGAAGCAGGCGCCGACCCGCACGATCCACAGGCGATCCTGTGGCGGGTGGTCGCCCATGGCACGGCGTACCGCGCCAAGCGCATCCAGGCCTACCTGGACGGCTTTGAAGGACAGGGCCGGCCGTTGCCGATCGGCCTGCCGCGACGCGTGTCTGCCTTTGCCACGATGAACATTTCTCCGGATGTGCTGCGGGTGATGGCGACCCAGGCTCGCGTGGGGACGCTGCATTTCTACCTGCCTACCCCGACCCGGTCGTATTGGGGCGACTTGCAGACATTGGGCGAAAAGCTGCGCAGTGGTGCGGCTGAGCCCTTCGGCGAGGCCGCTGGCGAAAACCGCCTGCTGCAGGCCTGGGGCGCGGCGGGGCGGGACTTCATGGCCGTGCTGGGCAGCTACGAAGTGGTGCACCCAGCCGGTGAGATTGCCGCTTACGCCGACCCGGAGGACGAGCAGCGTCCCGGCCTGGATGACGATGGACTGGGCGACAGCCTGCTGCATCGGCTGCAGTGCGATCTGTTCCACCGTCGCGGCCTGCCGTCGGGCACGCCGCTACCGGCCGTCCGCCGTGATGATCCCAGCCTGCAGGTCCATGCCTGCCATACGCGGTTGCGTGAGCTGCAGGTGCTGCATGACCAGCTGCGCGCGTTGCTGCAGGACGATCGCTTCGATCCGCCGCTGCAGGCACGCGACATTGCCGTGCTGGCACCGGACATCGACCCCTATGTGCCGTACCTGGAAGCGGTGTTCGGCGGTCGCAGCAGCGATGCCGACCACATCCCCTACGCGCTGGCCGACACCAGCCCGCTGGCCGGCGAGCCCCTGGCCGATGTGTTCATCCACCTGCTCGCACTGCCGGTGTCGCGGTTTGGCCTCAACGAGGTGCTGGACCTGTTGGGCAGCGCGCCCTTGGCCGAGGCCGCCGGCCTGGACGCTGCTGCACTGGAACGGTTGCATGCCTGGCTGTCCGCCGCTGGCGCGCGCTGGGGTCTGAGCGCAGCGCATCGGGCGCAGCACCAGGCGCCAGCCGACGATGCCTTCACTTGGCAGTTCGCCCTGGATCGCCTGCTGCTGGGCCATGCCAGCGGCGAAGAAGATGACATCGCCGGGGTTGCGCCCTGGCCGGCCCTGGAAGGAAGCGCGCTGGAGGCGCTGGATCGACTGATCGGGCTGCTGCGCATCCTGGCGGTGTACCAGCAGCGCCTGGGGGAGGCCTTGTCGCCCCTGCAATGGCGCCAGCGCCTGTTGGCGCTGCTGCAGGCGCTGCTGCCGCTGCCGCCCAGCGCCGCCAGCAGCCAACGTGCGCTGGATCGCTTGCGCAGGCTGATCAACCAGTTTGCCGAGGAAGCCGAGCAGGCAGGCTTTACCGAAGCGGTGCCGCCGGAAGTCGTGCGTGCGCATTTCGCCGCCAGCCTGTCCGAAGCCGATACGCGTGCACCACTGCTCACCGGCGGCATCAGTTTCGGCCGCATGGTGCCCATGCGCCTGCTGCCGTTCCGGGTGATCTGCGTGCTCGGTTTGAATGACGGCGATTTCCCGCGCCGGGATCCCGCCGCCGGCCTCAACCAGCTTACCGCCGAACTGGACACCGTCCGCCGTCGCCCGGGCGACCGTTCGTTGCGCGAGGACGATCGTTTCCTGTTCCTGCAGCTGTTCGCCGCGGCGCAGGAAGTGTTCTATCTGAGCTACCTGGGCGCCGATCCCCGCGATGGAACGACCCGCGAGCCGTCGGTACTGGTCAGCGAGCTCATCGATGCGGCCGCCGCCTACCACGTCGAACCGGACACGGCACGCCGGCAATTGACTGTGCGCCATGCCCTGCAGCCATTCTCGGCCGCGGCCTTCGGCGGAGAAGATGAGCCACGTCGCTTCAGTTACCGCAAGGCGTGGCACCCGGCCGCGCAGCAGTTGGGTGGGCCGCGCAACGTGCCGGGTCCGTGGTTCCAGGGCCCGTTGGCAGCCGCCGCGATCAATCCGGACGACAGCCTCGGCCTCGACGCCCTGCGTCGCTTCCTGCTTGATCCCGCCGCGCAGTTCCTGCTGCAGGCTCTGGGCCTGCGTCTGCCCGATCCAATGGACGAGGTGCAGGACATCGAGCCCCTGGTCGTGCCAGGCCACGGCCTGGAACAGCGTGCCCTGCAACTGGCAGTGGTACGCGCGGTGCTCGCCGAAGATGAGCAACCGCTGTACCCGCGCCTGCGCGCACGTGCACTGCTGCCCTCCGGCGCGCTGGGCGAGCGCCAGTTCGAGACGCTGCAGGGGGCGGCGCAACCGTTTGCGTGGGCGCTCGCACAGTGGCTGGACGGCCAGCCCCGGAGCAGCCGCCGCTATGAGGTCGTCATTGGCGGGCACCGCCTCCACGGGCGGGTCGATGACATCCACCCTGAAGGAATCGTGCGCCTGCGCGTCGGTCCGCTCAACGGCCCGGCGGCCATTGCGCAGGGGCTGGACTGGCTGTTGGCCAATGCCGCCGGCGATCCACTGCCGCTGGTGCGTTTCCATGAAACCGATGACGCCGGACTGGGGCCGCATGTGCTGCCTGCGCCTGGCCAGGCACGGGCCCGGGCCGCCTTGGCGGTCCTGCTGGACCTGCGTCGGCAGGGGCTGGCGGCACCGTTGGCCTTCGCGCCCGCCACTGGCTGGGTGCTCTACACCACGACCGAGGACAAGCGCCGCGATGAGGCGGATAAGAAATGGCGGGGCAGCGAGCGCAGTTGGGGCGAGGGCAGTGGACAGAGCTACCAGCTGGCGTTGCGCGGCCGCGACCCGTTCGCCGACGACCTTGCCTACGATGCCCTGTTGCAGAACAGCCTGCAGGTGTATGCAGCGGTGTGCGAGGCACGGGTGATGCTTCCGGCCGAGCCGCAGGGAGACCGCGCATGAGCATCGTTGCTGCGCCCTCGGTAGCGATCGCAAGCGACCCTTACCTGCAGTTGCCGCTGCACGGCCTGCGCCTGATCGAGGCCAGCGCCGGCACCGGCAAAACCTTTACCCTGGCCACCCTGTTCACCCGGCTGGTGGTGGAGCAGGGCCTGCGCATCGGCCAGATCCTGGCCGTGACCTTCACCGACGCGGCGACCCAGGAACTGCGCAAGCGCATCCGCGAGCGACTGGCACTGGCCGCGCGCCTGCTCGAGCAGTCACCGACGGCAAGTGAACCTCCCGAGGCGCAGCTCACCCGCTGGATCCTGCAACGGCACCTGCAGGCCGGCACGGAAAGTGCGGCGGCCTTGGCGCGACGCCTGCAGACGGCGGCCGATGAGATCGACCTGGCCTCGATCTTCACCATTCACGGCTTCTGCACCCGGGTGCTGCGCGAGCATGCGCTGGAAAGTGGCCATACCTTCGATCCGCCGGAACTGCTTGCCGGCGAGCGCAGCCTGCGCGAGGAGCTGGCCGCCGACCTGTGGCGGTTGCATGCCAGCCGTGCCAACCATGTCGAGCTGCTGCTGCGGCTGTGGAAAACACCGGATCAGCTGGCCCGCGACATGGGCGCGCTGCTGTCACCACTGCCCTTGCTGCCGCGTCCGCCGGTACCGCTGCCTGCCGATCCCGGCCCGGCGCTGGCGGCCGCCGCGCAGGCATTGGCCGAAGGACTGCGTGAGGACGGTGAGCGTTTCTTCGACGCCCTGCTGGCTGCCGTGGATGGCAAGGTGCTCAATGGGCAAAGCTACAAGCGCGCCTGGCTGCAGCCCCTGGCGCGTGAGCTGCAGGTCTGGGCGCATGACGAACAGCGCCGCCTCATCGACAGCGAACGGCTGCCGCTGCTGCTGGTGGAAGCATTGGATGCCAAGACCAACAAGGGCAAGGACGGTCTGGCACCCCGCTCGCCGTTGCAGGGCCTGCTGCATGACTACCTGCAACTGGCCGCCGCGCATGCGCACTGGCTCAATGCCCACGCCGTCGCCTTCCTCCACCAGCTGCGTGCCGAAGCCCTGCAGCGCCAGGTCGAGCTGAAACGGGTACGGCGGGTGCAGACCTATGACGACCTCATCGACGGTGTTGCCCGCGCGCTGCACGGTCCGCATCGGCAGGCGCTGGTGGAGAAACTGCGGCAGCAGTACCGCATCGCCCTGGTGGATGAGTTTCAGGATACCGACGACCGGCAATGGAGCATCTTCAACGCGGTCTTCGGCAATGACCCGCACGCCATCGCGGCAGGGCTGGCGCCGGCGCTGTTCCTGATCGGTGACCCCAAACAGGCGATCTACGGTTTCCGCGGCGGCGATATCCACACTTACCTGGCTGCCAAGCAGCAGGCTGAACCGGCGCCGGCGCTGAACCGAAACTTCCGTTCGCGGCCCGGCGTGCTGCGCGCGTTGCAGGCCTTGTATGACAATGCGGGCAGCCAGGCCTTTGGCAGCGCCGACATCCACTTCGAACCGGTGCTGCCGGGCGATGTGCGCGGTGACGCCGACTACCTGCGTGACGGCCAGCCCGCCGTCGGCTTGACCGTGCGGGTGCTGCGCAGCGATGACGGCAAGCCGATGAAGGCCGATCCATCCCGCGCGCAGGCCACCGATGCCTGCGTGGCGGCGATCCACCAGGTGTTGCTGGACGGTCGCCAGGGGCGTGCGCTGCTACGCGGCAAGCCGGTGCAGCCGGCCGACATCGCGGTGCTGGTGCGCCGCCATAGCGAAGCCACGCGCATCCAGCAGGCCCTGGCCGCGCTCGGCATTCCGGCGGTGGCCGCAGGTCGCCAGAGCCTGTATGCCAGCGTCGAAGCCGTCGAGTTGCGGGTGCTGTTGCTGGCCCTGCTGCAGCCTGCCGACGAGGGCCGGCTGCGCGCCGCGCTGGCTACCGTGCTGCTGGGCCAGGACGCAGGCGCGATCGCCAGCATGGAGCGAGAAGGTGACCTGCAACGCGATTACCAGGCCCGCTTGCTGCAGTGGCGCGAACGCTGGAACCGTGGCGGCCCCTTCGCCGTCATCGCCGATGTCTGTGCCAGCCAGGCAGAACGCCTGTTGGGCCTGGTCGATGGCGAGCGACGGCTGACCAACTACCTGCAGCTGGCTGAGCTGCTGCAGGAAGCGTCCACGCGTGCGCTGGGCATGCACGGGCTGCTGGACTGGCTGCAGGCCCAGATGGCCAATGCCGACCAGGACGACGAGCAGCAGCTGCTGCGGCTGGAGTCGGATGCACGCCGCGTGCAGATCATCACCCTGCACAAGAGCAAGGGCCTGGAGTACCCGCTGGTGTTCCTGCCCTTCATCGGCATTGATGGTGGCGCCCCGAACAGCGACGGCCACTGCACGGTCACCGGCGCCGACGGCCGCGCGCTGCATTGGAAGATCGAAAAAGACGAGGCCTGGGATACCGCCAGCAAGGCGCGTGCCGTGGAGCAGCGCGACGAAGACGCACGCCTGCTCTATGTGGGCCTGACCCGTGCCGAGCACGCCCTGTGGCTGGCCGCAGGTGACCTGGCGGGCCTGTCGCGCACGCCGCTGGCGGCCATGCTGGGCCCGGCGGGCACGCTGCAGCCGCACGCCGATGTGTGCGTTGATGACAGTGCCTTGCCGGCACGCCCGCAACCACTGGCGCCGGAGCGTGAACAGGCCCTGCCACCGGCGCGCGACATCACCCGCGCCATCTCCCACGATTGGTGGGTCTACAGTTTCACCCAGCTGGCCAATGCCGATGCCGGCAGTGGCGGCGATATCGACGCGGCAGCCACCGAAGCACCGACGGCGGCCGCCGATGAACCGGCCGGGGCCGAGCTGCCGCTGGAACCGACGCTGCCCGCCGACCAGCAGGCCAACGAGGCCCCGGACCCCCGTTTCGGCGGCAGCCGCTTCGGCAACGTGCTGCACGATGCCTTGGAGAACACCGATTTCGCTGTCTGGCGCGATTGGCAGCCCTCGCAGCCCGCACCACCGGGCCAGGACGAGGTACTGCGCCGTTCGTTGCGTGCCGAAGGCTACCCGGAGGATGACCTGGACGACGGCGTGGCCGTGCTGGTGCCGTTGGTCGGCCACACCTTGACCGTGGAATTGCCCGAAGGGGGCGCGCTGCACAGCCTGCCCGCCGGTGAGCGTCGCGCCGAAATCGAGTTCCACTTCGCCCTGCAGCCCACCGCCGTGCCGGCACTGCTGCAGTTGCTGCACCAGCATGGCGTGGCCCGCCATCGCCACGGTTTCGGTCTGCGTCGGCGCCTGGAAGGCTTGATGACCGGCAAGATCGACCTGACTTACGTCCGCGATGGCCGTTGGTACGTCCTCGACTACAAATCCAACCGGCTGCCGGCGTACACCCCGCCGATGCTGGCCGCGGCCATGGCCCACAGCGAGTACGACCTGCAGGCACTGGTATACACCGTGGCGCTGCACCGCTGGCTGCGCTTCCGCCTGGGTGCAGCCTATGAGCCCGAGCGCGACCTGGGCGGCATCCGCTACCTGTTCTGCCGTGGACTGGCCATTCCCGGCGAGGGTCTGTTCGCCCACACCTTCGATCCGCAACTGGTGGATGCGGTGGACGCGCTGTTCGCCGGTGGGCGCCAGGCGCAGGCCGAGTTGGCGGCGCGGGCACGGGGAGAGCTGCAATGAGCCTGTTGAACACACTGCATCGCAGCGGCCAGCTGCGCACCCTGGACCATGCACTGGCGCAGAGCCTGCGTCGGTTGCGTGATGACACCCCCGAGCCGGTATTGCTGGCCGCCGCGCTGGCCTCGTTGGCCGTTTCAAAGGGCCATGCCGGGCTGGATGTCAGCCAGCCCGGGCGCCTGCTGGAGGGGGCCATGGAATGGCCGCCGGCGGCCGCGTGGCTGGCGCAGCTGGAGCAATCGCCGTGGGTGAGTACACCGCAACCCGATGCACCCGCGTCGACCGATGCCCCGTTGGTGCTGGAGAGAGGCCTGCTCTACCTGCGCCGCTACCGTGAGTACGAACGGGTCCTGGCCGCTGGACTGCGGCGCATTGGCAGCCACGCATTACCGGCCAGCGCGACGGCCGCGCCCGTCGCACTGTTCCAACAGTTGTTTCCGCAGGCAGGGCAGGACGTGGATCATCAAGCCCGCGCCGCTGCCACTGCCTTGCGCCATCCTCTGGCCCTGGTGACCGGTGGCCCAGGTACCGGCAAGACCACGACCATCGCGCGCCTGTTGCTGCTGCTGGTCGCGCAAGCCCGCGCCGCAGGTGCGCCAGCGCTGCGTATCGCCCTGACCGCACCGACCGGACGCGCCGCCGAACGCATGGCGGAGAGCCTGCGCCAGTCGGTGCAGCACCTGTCATTGCTGGATCCGACGCTGGCAGCAGCATTGCCCGCCACGGGGACGACCCTGCACCGGCTGTTGGGGGTGATTCCGGACTCGCCGCGCTTCCGCCACCATGCCGACAACCCCGTGCCCTATGACGTGGTGGTGGTGGACGAGGCATCGATGATCGACCTGCCTTTGATGGCCAAGCTGGTCCAGGCCATCGCCGACGGTACCCGGCTGGTGTTGTTGGGGGATCCGGACCAATTGCCGTCGGTGGAGGCCGGCGATGTGCTCAGTGCCATCCTGCGCGCCAGCGGTGATGGCCTGGGCACCCAGGCCGATGATGCGCAGGCGCTGCGGGGCCTGTTGCATGCCGATGCGTTGCAACCGTCGGCGCCACCGCGGGCTTTTGCCGGCCGCCGCGTGCAACTGCAACGCGGCTACCGCCAGAGCGAAGCGCTGCAGCTGGCGCCGCTGGCTGTGGCCGTCCGCCACGGTGACGACGTCCAGGCGCTGCAGCTGCTGCGCGAACGCACGCTGTCGGGCGTGATGTTCCATGAAGACCTGCTCGACCCGTTGGATGCCAGGCACCATGGCCGCGAGGCGCTGTTGGGCCAGTGGCGACAGCTGGCGAACCTCGACGACCCCGGCCAGGCGTTGGTACAGGCCACGAACCTGCGTGTGTTGACTGCACTGCGCGACGGCCCGCAAGGTGCACGCGGGCTCAATGCACGCATCGAAGCGGCGCTGGCCGGCGCCAACGCCGGTTACTTCCACGGTCGCCTGCTGCTGGTCACCGAGAACAGCTACCGGCACCGCCTGTTCAACGGCGACATCGGCATCTGCCTGCGTGATGCGCACGGCGCGATGACCGCTTGGTTCCCGGGTGACAGCACTGCCGCGCCACGCGCGTTCCATCCAGCGGCGCTGCCGGCGCATGAAAGCGCCTTCGCCATGACGGTGCACAAGGCACAGGGCTCGGAGTTCAACGAAGTGTGGCTGCAGCTGCCACGCAATGATTCGCGCGTGCTGTCGCGCGAATTGATCTACACCGGGCTGACCCGTGCCCGCCAGCGACTGCATGTGGCCGGCAGCGCGGTGGTGCTCGAGGGCGCCCTGCAGCGCCACGCCAGCCGTCTCAGCGGGCTGGCATGGCGGCTTGGGGCCGAGGGTTGAGCGGGGATCCTACTCGGGAATCAGTGTGGTGCCATCGGGATACACGATGGCACCGTCATCGCTGACGTCGAAGAAGCCCACGCCATGTGCGTGGGCGAGTTCCTGCACGCGCGCATGTGCCCGCTCGGCCACGGCAAAGGCAAAGGCACCGTAGATCACGTGGCGGCCGATGCTGTAATCGGTGACCTCGGCGCGGTCATCATCATCGTCTGACAGCGGGCCGTTCATCGGCGGGAACTCGGTGGCGATCGCGGCAAACCAGGCCTGCAGGGCCGGCGTGCTGACCGCCGGGTCATCGTACTCGTGGTCTTCGCCCCACTCGGCCTGGCGTTCGAACCAGGCGATGAAGGCAGCGGCATCGCGGGGTGCCACCGTTGCGTCGAACACCATCATGTCGTAACTCATTGCGCCTCCTGGCGGCGATAGCGCATCGTGCGCGGGATGGTCGGCGCGTCCGTGCAGGGGCACGCTGCGCGCTCAACGCGCCGCTACTGTAGCCGCGCTGCCGCCAGGGGATGTTACGGCGTTGCCAAGGTGGGCAGGGAACAGCGCCGAGCGCAGTCCGACCAGTCCCATCAACGCCTCGTCACGGGCCTTGCAGGGGGCAACGCTGCCCACCCGCCCTAATGAGGCATCGAGTCGCTCGCGCAGCGCATCGCTGCCGCGCAGCGGTCGACGTTCGGCCACCTGGCGGCGGTAGTGGCTGGCCAGGTCCTGCAGGATGTGTTCCACCGCCTGCCGGCTCTGCTCGGGCAGGTCCAGCCGCGCACGGCGCAGCTGCAGGATGTTCAGTCCGACGCGTGCCTCGGTCAGCATGTCCACCGAAGCGATGTCGCTGCCTTCCGGTGTGGCCGCCAAGCGGGGTGCCAACAGGCCAAGCAGGTCGAGCATGCGCGCGGCAAAGCGCTGGCGGTCCTGCTGGCCGCGGCCATCGGCGGCCTCGGCCAGCGTGCTCCAGCCCTGCCGTACCAGCCGCCGTGCGGTCCATTCGGCACCGACGGAGCGGAACAGGCGGGTCATCACCACGGCAAAACCAATGCCGATGAACATGGCCACCGAGGAATTGACGAAGCTCTGGATATTGGCGCTGTAGCTGTTCTGCACGCTCAGCAGGGCGACCAGGTTCACCGTCAGCGGCAAGGCGAACAGACCGCTCTTGGGGTGGTGCAGCAGCACGCCCAAGGGCAGGAACACCACGGCCAGCACCAGCACCAGCAGACCGAAATCATGTACCGCGGGGAACACACCGAACTGGTAGATGCCCGCCACGAAGGCGGCCACCACGGCCCAGACCAGGAAGGACATCATGCTCGGCGCTGGATCATCCTGCGCGGCAAAGAAGGCTGCGGCGACGGCCGCCATCATCGCGCCGTTGCCGCCGCCTTCCCAGCCAAGCGCAATCCACAGCACGCAGTAGCTCATCAGGGCGACGCCGGCGCTCACCGCCGAGAACACCGCCATGCCGTAATCCACATGGCGGCTTTCAGCCATGCGCTTGGCCCGGATCCGGTAATGGGTCGGTGCCAGCGGTGCGGTGCCCTGGCGGATGGCATGGTGCAGGGTATGGCAGTCCTGCCACAGGTCCAGCAGTTCCTCCAATCGCAGCAGCAGGCTGGCCAGTTGCAGGTGCTTGAGCTCACCATCCAGTGGCGGTTGCAGGGCCTTGATCCGTGCGCGCAGTGATGTCTCAGCCGTGGCGGCTTTCCGTGGGTCGTCCAGCCAGTGCTGGATGTCATCCACCAGCGCCTGCAGGTCGGCCGGCAGCGCATGGCCATGGTCGCGCAGGGCGGCCAGCCGATCGGCGATCGATGACAGCACCGGCAGCAGCAACAGCATGCGTTCGCGCAGGCGCTCCATTGAACGGGCCGCCCCGGCGTGGCGTGGGTCGTCCCGACGCAGGAACTCGATCAATGCCTCGAACTGGACCAGGTCGGCGGCCAGCCGGTTGCGTGGTGCATGCGCACGGCCACCGCCGAGGATCTGCCGGCACCAGTGCGCGGCATCGTCCATCCAGTTGCCGATGCGCCCGGTCAGCATCGGCCGTACCGAGGCAGGGAACACCAGCGCCGAGAACAGTACCGCCACCACCGTGCCGAGGATGATCTCCTCGCTGCGCGCCACCACGGTGGTGAAGATCGCATCCGGGGTGGTCACCGCCGGAAAGCCGATGAAGGCCGTGGTGTAGCCGGCGAGCAGGAATGCATAGCCGCGCGGACCACGATTGAGCAGGGCCAGGAACAGGCAGCCGGTCAACCACAGCGACATCACCGCGCTGAGCAGCAGCGGTGTTTCCACCAGGTTGGGCAGCATGACCAGGATGGCCACGCCGGCCAGCAGGGTACCGACGATGCGGTAGATGCCCTTGGCCTTGGTCGGCCCCAGCAGCGGTTGGCTGACGATGTAGACCGTGCCCATCGCCCAATACGGGCGCGACAGGTCACCGGCCAGGCTGATGTAGAGCGCGGCGATCGCAGCCAGGTAGGTCTTGATCGAAAACAGCCAGCCTTGGCGGTCCAGCAGGGCACCCATGGCTCAGTGACCTGCCGTCTTGGCCACTGGCGCAAGGGCCGGGGCGTCGGCCGCCTGCGTCTCCCAGCCACCGCCCAGCGCGAGGAACAGATGGATCTGGTCGCGCGAAACCTGCGCCTGCGCTGCGGCCAGCGTGGCATCGCTGCTGGCAAGGCTGCGGTCGGCGTCCAGACTGGACAGGTAGGGTGCCCGCCCGCCCTGGTACAGCCGGCGGTTCTGTTCGGCCGCCAGCGCAGCCTGTTGCTGGGCCACCTGCAGTGACTGCAGGCGGCGCAGGTCCTGGGCGTAGCGGTCCAGCGCCGTCTGGGTTTCGCGCAGTGCCTGCAGCACGGCATGATCGAAATGTGCCAGGGCTTCATCGGCACCGGCTTCGGTGGCGCGGATACGCGAGCGCGTGCCCGAGGAGGGCAGCGTCCAGGAGATCAGCGGGCCAATCGACCATTGCTGGGTCAGCGGCTCGCCGAAATCAGCGAGCAGGCCAGCGGCACCGACCGAAGCGCCCAGCCGGATGTCCGGATAGAGCTCGGCAGTAGCCACGCCGATACGCGCGGTGGCAGCGGCCAGGCGACGTTCGGCCTGGCGGATGTCCGGGCGCCGTGCCAGCAGGCTGCGGCCATCCCCCACCGGCAACGGCTGGGCCAGCCGTGGCGCATGGGCGCAGTCCAGCACGCCGGCCGGCAACTGCCCCGGCGTCTGCCCCAACAGCGCGGCCAGCGAATACGCCGCTGCCTGCCGCTGTGCCTGCAACGGTGGCAGGGCGGCTTCCAGCAAGGCAACCTGGGCGTTGGCACGGGCCAGGTCCGGCGCGGTACCGCGACCTGCGGCGATCAGTCGTTGGGTGACTTCGCGGCTGCGCTGCTGCAGTGCCAGCGAATGGCTGGCCACATGCAGTTCGTGGTTGGCGTGGCAGATTTCCACATAGCTGTCGGCCACTTCAGCGACCACGCTGATGCGGGCCAGGTCGCGTGCTGCGGCAACCGCCTGTTCGTCGGCATGGGCCGCTTCGGCACCGCGCTTGAGCTTGCCGAACAGGTCGAACTGGTAGCTGACGGCGAACTTGCCGTCGGCCAGGTTGATCGGTGGCAGTTCGTGTTCGAGCAGGAAGGATTCGGCCGACAGCTGGGCGCGACTGACCCCGGCCTCGGCCTCGTAGTCGAAACCACCGGCATCCAAGGCCTGCTCGTACATCGCTGCCGCACGGCGCAGGTGGGCATCGGCGGCCTTCAGCTCGACGTTGTCCCGCAGGGCCTGCTCGACCAGCGCGTCCAGCACCGGGTCGTTGTACAACGACCACCAGCGTGCCGGCAGGTCAGCGTCCGCCGTGACCTGCGCGTTACCGGTGTCGATGAATGATGCGTTGGCGGCCGGCCGCTGGATGGCAGCCGTTTCGGGCACGGCATACTCCGGGCCGACGGTGCGGCAGGCACTGAGTGCAGTGATCGCCGCAAGCAGCGCCAGGCGGGGCAGGCGGGCGCGCATGACGGTGCTCACAACCCTGCCTGCGTGGCGTTGGCGGTACCTGCCTGCCGGTTGTCCGTGGCGCCATGGGTATCCACGGTCACCGTGGCGGTGCGCCCGGCGATCAGTTCCACGCCATCGGGTACTTCGTCGATGTGGATGCGCACCGGAATGCGCTGGGCCAGCCGCACCCAGTCAAAGGCCGGGGTGACATTGGGCAGCAGGCTGCTGCCGTTGGTGCGATAGCGGTCCTCGATGCCGGCGGCGATGCTGTCGACGTGACCACGCAACGGCCGCGACTCGCCCATCAGGCGGATGTCGACCGGCTGTCCGGGCTTCACCCCGCGCAGGCGGGTTTCCTCGAAATACCCATCCACCCGGAATGAAGCGGTATCGAGCAGGGCCAGCACCGGCTTGCCCGCGGTCACGTAGTCACCGCTGCGCAGCGTGCGGTCGTTGACCCGGCCGGCGGCCGGCGCGCGGACCTCGGTGCGCGCCAGGTTCAGCTGGGCCAGCTCAACGGCCGCCTGGGCGGTCTCCTCGGCAGCCTGTGCGGCCAGCAACTTGGCCCGGCGCACTTCCGCATCCTCGGCCGCCACCAGATCCTGCAGGCTGCGATCACGACGGATTTCCCGACGCAACTGGGCCACCGTGGCCGCGCGTTCGGCCAGGTTGGCACGGGCCTGGGCCAGGGCGATGCGATAGCGCGCCTGATCCACCACGAACAACAGCTCGCCCTTGGCCACCAGCTGGTTGTCCTGCACCTGCACGGCTTCCACCAGCCCGGAGACATCCGGAGCGACCTGCACCACGTCCGCGCCGATGTGCGCATCACGTGTCCAGGGCTCGTCCATGTAGTAGACCCACACTTGGCGCAGCACCAGCACGGCGATGCCGATGGCGATCAGGGTCAACAGGGGGGGCAGGGCTTTCTTGACGAAGGGGTTCACGATTGCATCCAGCGCAGGAGATGGAACAGCAGGCCCAGCACGATGCCGTACAGCGCCAGGTTGAACAGGGCCGGGTGCCACACATGGCGGTAGGCGCCGGCGCGCTGCAGGATCAGGTTCAGGCCGCTGTTGATCAGGTAGGCCAGCAGCATCAGCCCGAGCAGGGTCGGGATGAACACACCATGGAGACTGAATTCACCGGGCATTGGCAGGGGACGTGTCGGAGAGGGCGGGATCGCCAACGGCAGCAGGCCGCTGGCGCCTGCGCGACAGCGGCGATGCCCACGGCGGGCGGGCTCAGGTAATACGTTCGGCGGCCTCGGCCAGCAGCCGCCATGCCTTCAGCACGGCGTGCAGTTCGTCCAGCGTGAGTTCGCCGAAGACGTCCTGTCGCAGATCAATCAGCTGGCTTTCCAGCGTGCTGACCAAGGCCTGCCCTTCGTCGGTCAACCACAACAGGTTGGCGCGACGGTCACTGGCGTCGCTTTCGCGGCGGACCAGTCCACTGGCCGCCAGCTTGTCCAGGAGGCGCACCAGTGAAGGACCTTCCATGCCCAGCTGTTGGGCCAGGGTGACCTGGCGGATGCCGCCGCCGGAGCGGCCGATCATCAACAGAGGCATGGTGCAGGCCGTGGAAATGCCATAACTGCCCAATCGACTGTCGGCCAGGCGCTGCCACTGCCGTCCTGCATACAGCAGGCCGGAGCTGAGCTGCATCTGCAGCCGGGTACGCGCGTCGAGGGGGGAGGGAGTGGTCATGGCAGATAGATAGGATACTACTAATTTCATAACTATCAATAACACTGCTGAACAGACACCCACCCGACCGGCCGTCCAGCGGCCACCTTCCCGCCATGCCGGGCGGGACGGTCCGGGTCCGCGTCGGTTACGATGCACGCCCCGTTCGGGACGTAATCAGCCATGAGCAAGAACAACGAAAACACCGCGCCGCAGGGCGATGTCACCCAGGCCCAAGCCGAAGACGCCGTGCGTACCCTGTTGCGCTGGGCTGGCGAGGACCCTGCGCGGGAAGGGCTGCTGGACACCCCGCGTCGCGTGGCCGAGGCCTACGGCGACTGGTTCAGCGGTTACCGCGAAGATCCGCGCGCCTATCTGGAACGCACCTTCGAGGAAGTGGCAGGCTACGATGAGCTGATCGTGCTGCGCGACATCGAATATGAAAGCCACTGCGAACACCACATGGCGCCGATCATCGGCCGCGTCCATGTCGGCTACCTGCCGGCTGGCAAGGTGGTGGGCATCAGCAAGCTGGCCCGCGTGGTCGAAGCCTATGCCCGCCGCTTCCAGGTGCAGGAAAAAATGACGGCGCAGATCGCCCAGTGCATCCAGGAAGTGCTGCAGCCGATCGGCGTCGGGATCGTCGTGGAAGGCGCCCATGAGTGCATGACCACACGCGGCATCCACAAGCGGGGTGTCAGCATGGTCACTTCCAAGATGCTGGGCAGTTTCCGCGATGACGCGCGCACCCGCGCCGAGTTCCTGCGCTTCATCGAAGTAGGCAACAAGCGCTGAGCGCCTGCCGAGTACGGTGCCGGCCCCTGCGGCCGGTACCTTTCCTGCCGCGTGCCTACCGGCCGCTGAGCGCCTGCCCGGATCGAACCGCTGCATGAAGCACCGCGAACGCATTTCCCGATACCGCCACCTGCGCGAGCAGCCCCAATGGAAGCTGCTGGCGGCTGACCACGCCCCGGAAATCATCGGCCTGCTGCAAGGCCTGTTGATGGGCGATGAGCGCACCCTGGCCGCCGGGATCCTGCATGACCGGCTGCAGCGCGCCCTGGACCAGCTCAATGGCGATGAACTGTCCCGCGAGCTGCCGCGCACCGCCCAGGCCTATGTCGCGCACTGGCTGGCGCAGGGCTGGCTGGAACGGCGCCTGCCCGAAGGCGCCGATCAGGAACAGTACGAGCTATCCACCCAGGCGCTGCAGGCAATCCGTTTCGCCGACAGCCTGGAACAGGTCCGTGGTGCGGCCACCGAAAGCCGCCTGGCCCTCGTCATCCAGCAGCTGTCGCAACTGGCGGCGCAGACCGAGGCCGATCCCGATGCGCGGTTGTCGGCGCTGCGCGATGAGCGCGACCGCATCGATGCGGAAATCGCCCGTGTCAGTGCGGGCCGCGTCGCTGCACTGGACGGCAAGCGCGCGCTGGAGCGGGCACGGCAGATCATCGGCCTGGCCGACGATCTGACCGAAGACTTCCGCCGGGTCCGCGATGATTTCGAGAAGCTCAACCGTGAGTTCCGCGAGCGCATCATCGATGACGAGCGCGAACGCGGCGAGGTGCTTTCGCGCCTTTTCGAAGGGGTCGATGTCATCGGCGAAAGCGATGCCGGGCGCAGCTTCCAGGCCTTCTGGCGGCTGCTCAACGATGCCGAACAGAGCGCCCAGCTCGACGCGGCGCTGGAAGCCGTGCTGGCGCGTGGCTTCGCCCGGCGCCTGGACCGCAACGAGCGCAACTTCCTGCGCGGCTTCACCAGCACCATGCTCGAGCGCGGCGGGCAGGTGCACGACGTGTTGCAGAACTTCGCCCGCAGCCTGCGCGGCTTCGTGCAGAGCCGCGGCTATCTGGAACAGCGCCGCCTCAACCAGTTGCTGAAGCAGGCGCAGTCCGAAGCGCTGCTCCTGCGCGACGAATTCCCGGCCCAGCGGGCGATCGGTCGCGACCTGCAGCTGACCACCAGCCGCCTGCGATCGTGGTCGCAGTGGAAGCTGCACGACCCGCGCAGCGCCCAAGTGGACGGTAACGTCGAATACAACGACTACGCCAGCATCAGCCTGGAGAGTGTCGGCGACCTTGTCGCTTCGTCCGAGATCGACTTCCGCACCCTGCGCCGCGACCTGCACGACCTGCTGGATGCGCAGCCACGGCTCAGCATCGCCCAGGCACTGTCGCAGCGCGAGGCACCACAGGGCCTGGGCAGCGTCATCGGCTACCTGTCGCTGGGTACCCGCTTTGGCACGGTCATGACGGGCGAGCAGGAGCTCGCGCAATGGCGGGGCGGTGACGGCCAGCTGCGCCGCGCCCGCATCCCGTTGGTTTGGTTCACCCAGGAGAGACGCCATGAGCTGGCATGAAGACCCCATCGACGCACCGCATGCCGACCTGGCTGACGACGATCTCTACGCGGGCGTGCCCGCGGCCAGCGTTGCCGCGCCACGCCGCGGCAACGATGTCTATTACCTGGGCGATACCGGGCGGCTGCCGCTCGACGCCCGACGCGCGTTGTGCCAGTTGTTGATTGGACCGAGCATCGACCAGCTGCGCCATGCCAAGCTGTGGCCGGCGCTGATCCGCAGCGAGGCCGGCATCCGCTCGGCCCTGTCCGATCTGTTCCTGGAGCTGGTGCTGGACCGTGACAGCGGCGTGGCCTTCACCCGCCAGGCAGATACCGAGGACGTCGATGCGCCGGTGCTGCTGCGCACCTCGCCGCTGACGTTCATCGATTCGGTGCTGCTGCTGTACCTGCGCCAGCAATTGGCCGAAGCCGATGCGCGCGGCAACCGTGCCGTGGTCGCCGATGGGGAAATGGCCGAGGCACTGGCCATCTATGAGAAGAACCTGTCCACCGACCGTGCCGGCTTCAATCGCCGCGTGGCCAGCGCCGTACAGAAAATGAAGGACAACCACATCCTCACCCGCCTGGTCGGCGAGGAAGACCGGCATGAAGTGTCGCCGGCATTGAAGCTGCTGTTCTCGGCCGAAGACGTGTCCCAGCTTTCGGCGGTCTACCGCCAGCTGCGCGACACCCCGGCTGCCGACGCCTGAGAGACCCGAGCACCGCATGGCAATTTCCAAGCACACTCCCGCCCTGTTCAACGAAGGCCTGCCGGACCCGCGCCAGCAGCAGTTCCGCATGCGCCGCCTGCAGGTACACAACTGGGGTACCTTCAATGGCCTGACCGAAGTGCCGATCGCTGAACGGGGGTTCCTGTTCGTGGGGCGCTCCGGCTCCGGCAAATCGACCCTGCTCGATGCGATGTCGGCCCTGCTCACGCCGCCGGCGATCGTCGACTTCAACGCCGCCGCGCGCGAAGCCGAACGCAGCGGGCGCGACCGCAACCTGGTGTCCTATGTGCGCGGCGCCTGGGCCGACCAACAGGACAGCGGCACCGGCGAGATCGCCACCCAGTACCTGCGCAAGGGTGCGACGTGGACGGCACTGGTGCTGGAATACCGCGCCGGCGACGGCCGCGTGGTCAGCCTGGTGCGCCTGTTGTGGATCTCCGGCAATGGCACATCGGCTGGTGATGTGCGCAAGCACTACATGATCGCCGAGCGCCCGTTCGACATCGCCAAGGACCTCGGTGGCTTCGACCTTGACCTGCGCCGGCTCAAGCAGCGCCTGGCCGATGTCCATCATTTCGACAGCTTCGCCGGCTACGCCGAGCGCTTCCGCCACCTGCTCGGCATCGACAACGAGATGGCGCTGCGCCTGCTGCACAAGACGCAGTCGGCGAAGAACCTCGGCGACCTGAACGTCTTCCTGCGCGATTTCATGCTCGATACGCCGCGCACCTTCGATGCCGCCGAGCGCCTGGTCAGCGACTTCGCTGAACTCGATGGCGCCCACCAGGCGGTGGTCACCGCCCGTCGCCAGGTGGAAACGCTGTTGCCGGCGCGCGAGCTGCACCGTGAGCTGAGTGCGATGCACGAGCGTCGCGGCGAGGACGAGTCGCTCAAGCTGGGCATCGACAGCTTCCGCGAAAACCGTCGCCAGCAGCTGATCGAAGCCCGCATGCGCGAGATGGATGTACGTGATCGCGGCCTGCTGGGCGAAGAGGCCCAACGTCGCGCTGCGTTGGACAACCACCAGGCCAAGCTCGCCGAGCTGGAACTGCAGCGGCGGCAACAAGGCGGCGAACGCATCGAGGAACTGGAACGCGAACAGGGCCGTGCCGAGGCCGAACGCGATCGCCGCAAGGCCAAGCGCGCCCAGGCGCTGGAAGCGGCGCAGCAGTTGCAGATGGCCCTGCCCGACGATGCGCACGGCTTCGCCGAGCTGCTGGACAAGGCACAAGAGGAACTGCAGGACCGGCAGCGTGCCTCGGCCGCGCTGGATGATGCGATCGGCGAACGCCTCGGCGGCAAGCGCGAAGACGAGCGCCGCTTCGGCGAGGTCCGCTCGGAACTGGACGCGATGCAGCGCACGCCCTCCAATATTCCGGCACCCCTGCAGAAGCTGCGGGCCCGGCTGGCCGAAGAAACCGGCGTGTCCGAAGCGGCGCTGCCCTTCGTCGGTGAACTGATCCAGGTGCAGGGCGACGAACTGGCCTGGCAGGGCGCCATCGAGCGCGTGCTGGGCGGCTTCGCCCAGTCCCTGCTGGTCGATGACCGCAATTACAACGAAGTCGCCGACTGGGTGAACCGCACCCATCTGGGCATGCGTTTCAGCTACTTCCGCGTACGTCGCAACGACGATGCCTTCGCCCGCTCGCCGTCCGACCGTTCGCTGCTGCACAAGCTGGAACTGCGCGACCATGCGTTCGAGCCGTGGCTGCGCCGCGAGCTGGGCAAGCGCTTCGACTACGAATGCGTCGATGCACGCCAGCTGCGCAACGTCGACCGCGGTATCACCCGCGAAGGCCAGGTCAAGCATCCCGGTGACCGCTTCGAGAAGGACGACCGCAGCGCGGTCAACGACCGCCGGCGCTGGATCCTGGGCTTCAACAACCGCGACAAGCTGGCGGTGTACGAAAAGGAGGCGCAGACGCTTGCCCAGCGCATCGCCGGTTGTGATGCTGACATCGCACAGTTGCGCAGCCAGCGCGACCGTGACAACGAACGGCGAATGGCCTGCCACCAGCTGGTCGGCATTCATTGGAACGAAATCGACAGCGCCGCCCCCCAGCAGCGCCTGGCCGACATCGAAGCCAGCCTGCGCGAACTGCGCGAAGGCAATGCCGACCTGGCACGGCTGGCGCAGCAGATCGACGCCGCCCGCGCCGACATCGACCAGGCCCGCCGGACGTACGAAGACACCCGCGTCGAGCGTGGGCAGCTGGTCAAGGAACGCGACCGACTGGACAAAGCACGGCAACAGAGCCGTGCGCTGGTGCTGCCGGCGCTGGGCGACGTGCAGGCCAGTGGCCTGACCGAACGCCTGCAGGCGCAGGGGCCGCTCACCCTGGAAACGCTGGAAGCCAACATGCGCCAGGTCAGCAACGTGCTGAACGAGACGCTGTCGTCCTCGCAGCAGGAGCTGAACCGGATCGAGAACCAGCTGGTTGGCTGCTTCCGCCGCTTCGTGCAGGCATGGCCAGAGGAATCGGGGGACTTCACCGTTTCGGTGGCCTCGGCCGAAGATTTCCTTGCCCGCCTCGAACGGCTCGAACGCGATGGCCTGCCGCAGCACGAGGAGCGCTTCTTCGACCTGCTGCAGAACCAGAGCAAGAACAACCTGCTGGCCCTGCAGCGTCACAGCGCCGAAGCCCGCAAGTCGATCGGCCAGCGCCTGGATGAAGTCAACGCCAGCCTGGAACAGGTGCCGTTCAACCGTGGCACGCTGCTGACCATCGAGCTCAGCGACCGCCGCCTGCCGGAAGTGCAGGAGTTCTACCAGCAGCTGCGCGAAGTACTGCAGCAACAGCAGACCGAAGAACGCGAACTGGCCGAAGCGCAGTTCAGCGTGCTGCGCCAGCTGGTGAACCGCCTGGGATCACAGGAAGGCGAGGACAAGCGCTGGCGCGACCTGGTGCTGGATGTGCGCACCCACGTGGAATTCATTGGCGTGGAACTGGACGCCGAGACCCGCCAGCAGGTGGAAATCTACCGCAGCGGTGCGGGTAAATCCGGTGGCCAGCGGCAGAAGCTCGCCACCACCTGCCTGGCCGCCGCGTTGCGCTACCAGCTCGGTGGTGCCGACAGCCAGCTGCCGAGCTACGCCGCGGTGGTGCTCGACGAAGCATTTGACAAGGCCGACAACGAGTTCACTGCGCTGGCGATGAACATCTTCGACAACTTCGGTTTCCAGATGGTGGTCGCCACGCCGCTGAAATCGGTGATGACCCTGGAGCCCTTCATCGGCGGGGCCTGCTTCGTGGAAATCAGTGGCCGCCACGACTCCGGCGTACTGCTGATCGAGTACGACGAAGCCGGGCGCCGGTTGAAGCTGCCCGAGCGCAGCCGCCAGCAGGCGGTGGAACCGGAAGACGCCGAGGCCTGAGCTGGCCTGGTGGGGGACGCCGGGCCATGTCCGGCGTCCTTGTCTCCCCCACGTTCCTTGGCCGTACCCGGCCGCTGGCGACCGTTGGTCGTCACGGGTGCGCGGAGAACGTATCCCAGCCCATCCGCGCGATCAGCACCACCACCAGCGCCACGAACAGCTTGCGGATGAACGGCGTGCCGCCCTTCAGGGCCAACCGCGTGCCGACTACCGACCCGACGATGTTGGCCAACGCCATCGGTACCGCGAACAGCCACAGGATGTTCCCGGTGGGCGCAAAGAAGGACAACGCCGCCACGTTGGTGGCCACGTTCACCACTTTCGACGCCGCAGACGCGCGCAGGAAATCCAGGCCGAAGAAGCGGACGAACAGGAAGATCAGGAAACTGCCGGTACCAGGGCCGA
The DNA here is from genome assembly GCA_032007425.1 of Stenotrophomonas sp. Classification (GTDB taxonomy): domain Bacteria; phylum Pseudomonadota; class Gammaproteobacteria; order Xanthomonadales; family Xanthomonadaceae; genus Stenotrophomonas. Next base: position 7,070 of record DALZLW010000004.1, on the reverse strand, counting down.
AGAATCCGTCGTAGAAGCCGATGGCCGCGCCGATGGCCAGTGCGATCCACAGCTCGCGGTGACCGATCTCACGTGGCCGGTGCAACGCACCGAAATCCTTCTTCCACAGCGTATAGCCGAGCATCGCCACCAGCAGCACCAGCACCAGCGGGCGTACCGCATCCTTGGGCAGCAGGCTGACCGCGGTGGCACCGGCAAAGGAAAACACGAAGGCCGTCGCCGCGGCGAACAGTACCGGCCGCCAAGGGAAGCGCACGTTGCGCGCGTAGCGCCACGCTGCTGCCGCCGTGCCGAACGCCGAGCTGAATTTGTTGGTGCCAAACAGCATCGCCGGCGTGTGCTGCGGCAGCACCGTGAACAGCCCGGGCAACTGCACCAGACCGCCGCCGCCGACGGCCGCATCGACCAGGCCGGCGATGAAGGCGATGGCCACCAGCCACCACAGTTCGGGGGGAACCAGTTCCAGCACGGGCAGCGACCAGCAGCGAAGGAGGGGGCGCCAGCATACGCCTCGCCGTGCCATGCGAGAATCCAGCCCATGAGCCGAACCCCTTCTGATCCCTGCCCCTGCGACCTGGGCCGACCCTACACCGATTGCTGCGGCCAGTACCACGGCGGGGCCGCCGCACCGGATGCCGCCAGCCTGATGCGTTCACGCTACAGCGCGTACGTGCGCCAGGACGCCGCCTACCTGCTGGCCAGCTGGCATCCGGGCACCCGCCCGGCCGAGTTGTCGCTGGATGATGCCCCTGGCCAGCGCACCCACTGGCTGGGCCTGACCGTGCATGCGCACCAGGAAGACGGCGATCAGGCGGACGTGCGTTTCACCGCGCGCTATCGGATCGGTGGCGGCCGTGCGGTGAAAATGACCGAGCACAGCCGCTTCGAGCGCATCGACGGTCGCTGGTATTACCTCGACGCCCTGTAAGCCGCAACCGTGTAGTGACGCCAGCGACACTGCGCGACGACGCCGCGCTCACTGTCGCTGGCCGATGCTGGTGCCGATGAACGCCATGCCCGCAAGAGCCGTCGACACCGCCCCAGGTCCGGGCCTGCTGATCAACGCGTACCAGCAGGTTCGCCAGCGCAGCCTCGATCTGGCCGAACCGCTGAGCGCCGAAGACGCAATGGTGCAGAGCATGCCCGATGCCAGCCCGGCCAAGTGGCACCTCGCACACACCACATGGTTCTTCGAACGTTTCGTGCTCGGCAGCTTGGCGGCCACATCTCCGTTGCAGCCGGAATGGGATTTCCTGTTCAACAGTTACTACAAAAGCATTGGTCCGGCGCATGCGCGCCCGCTGCGCGGCCTGTTGTCACGGCCCACCCTGCAACAGGTACGTGACTATCGCGCACAGGTCGATGCGGCCGTGCTTGAAGCCCTCCGCGCCGGTGCGCTTGATGCCCAGGCGCAGGCGCATCTGCAGTTGGGCCTGCAGCATGAGCAACAGCATCAGGAGCTGCTGCTGACCGACATCAAGCACGCGTTGTGGTGCAACCCCTTGCAGCCGGCGTACCGCGAAGACCTGCCTGGCCTGCGTAGCGCGCAGACGCAGGTGCGCTGGATCGAACGCGGGGAGCAGATCGCCTGGATCGGCGCCGCCGCCTGGCCCGATGCGGCCGGCTTCGCCTACGACAACGAATCACCCCGCCACCGTGTGCTTGTCCCCGCCCATGCGCTGGCCGATCGGCCGGTCAGCAACGCCGAATATGCGGATTTCATCGCCGCCGGAGGCTACCAGCAGGTGCAGTGGTGGATGAGCGAAGGCTGGGAGTGCTGCCAGGCACAGGGCTGGAAACACCCGCTGTATTGGGACGACGCCCTTGACCGCGAATACACGCTGGGCGGATGGCGGGCACTGGATCGGCACGCGCCGGTCTGCCACATCAGCTACTTCGAAGCCGACGCCTACGCGCGCTGGGCCGGGGCGCGGCTGCCGACCGAGTTCGAATGGGAAGTACATGCCGGCAGCGTGGCGGGACAGGGCAACTTCGCCGACAGCGGGCGCCTGCATCCCATGTCCCCACCTGACGGCCAGGGGCCAAGGCAGCTGTTCGGCGATGTGTGGGAATGGACCAGCAGTGCCTATGGGCCCTATCCGGGCTATCGGCCATTCGCCGGCAGCCTGGGTGAGTACAACGGCAAGTTCATGTGCGGCCAGTGGATACTCCGCGGCGGCAGTTGCGCGACCCCGGCAGGGCATGTGCGGCCCAGCTACCGCAATTTCTTCGAACCTGCCGCGCGCTGGCAGTTTTCCGGCCTGCGCCTGGCGCGAGACCTGGCATGAGCGGTGCCGTCGATACGCCGGTGCCGCTGACCGACCTCACCCCCAGCCGCGAGCAGGTGTTGAACGACGTGTTGCAGGGGTTGAACGCCACGCCGCGCCGGCTGCCGTCCAAGTACTTCTACGATGCCACCGGTTCGGCGCTGTTCGAGCAGATCACCCGTACCCCGGAGTACTACCCCACGCGCGTGGAGCTGGGGCTGCTCGCCGCCTGCCTGCCCGAGATCGCGGCGCGGATTGGCGGCCAGGCGCACGTGGTGGAACTGGGCAGCGGCAGTGGCCGCAAGACAGCGCTGTTGCTGGAGGCCCTGCAGGCGCCGGTGGCCTACACGCCGATCGAGATCTCGCGCGCTGCGCTGCTGGCCAGTATCGAGCACCTGGCCTCGGTCGTGCCGGCCGTGGAGATGCTGCCCGTCTGCGCCGATTTCACCCGGCCGGTCACTTTGCCGCAACCGGTTCAAGTACCGGCACGGCGCCTGCTGTTCTTCCCGGGATCCACCCTGGGTAATTTCGAGCAAGGCGAAGCCATCGCGTTGCTGCAGGCCATGCGCACGACCATGGGCGCGGACGGCCTGGCCTTGGTCGGCATCGATCTGGACAAGGACAGTACCACCCTCGAGGCGGCCTACAACGATGCGGCAGGGATCACGGCTGCCTTCACGGTCAACCTGCTGCGGCGTCTCAACCGCGAGATCGGCAGCGATTTCGATCTTGAAGCCTTCCATCATCGCGCGCGCTATGACCGTGGCCGGCTGCGCATCGACACGCAGCTGGTGAGCACGCGAGCACAGGACGTACAGGTCGGCGGGCAGCGCTTCCATTTCGATGCCGGCGACAGCATCCAGGTGGAGTACAGCCACAAGTACACCGATGCCAGCTTCCAGACCCTGCTCGACGCCGCCGGCCTGCGGCTGGTCGCGCGTTGGGATGCCACGATGTCCGAACATCCTGGCTTTGGCCTGCGCCTGTTGCAGGCGTGCTGACTGCCTGCGCTTGGTTATAGTGGTCCGGCCATGGTGGCACGGAGGATGCCCATGACCCGCAAGTCCCTGTTGATGTTGGCCGCGTTGGTGTCCAGCCCACTCCTGCACGCGCAGACGGCGCCGCTCGACACGGGCGTGGAACCGGCCTTCGCCCAGTGCATGGTCCGCTTGCAGGCCAGCGCAGCCAGCAAGGGGATCACCGCCGAACGCTTCGCCGCGCTGACGGCTGGGCTGCAGCCAGACCGGTCGGTGCTGGCCCTGCTGGATGCGCAGCCCGAATTCACCACGCCCATCTGGGATTATCTCGCCGCCCTCGTGGACGAGCAGCGTGTCCAGGACGGCCGCAGCCAGCTCAGCACGCATCAGAACCTGCTGCAGCAGGTTTCCGCGCAATACGGTGTGGACGCAGCCACCATCGTCGCGGTGTGGGGCGTGGAAAGCGATTACGGACGGGTGTTCGGTAAGCGTCCGCTGCTGCAGTCGCTGGCCACGCTGTCGTGCGAAGGCCGTCGGCAGGCCTTCTTCCGCGGTGAACTATTGTCTCTGTTGGCCCTGATCGATGGCGGTGACCTGCGCGCCGACGGGTTGACCGGCTCCTGGGCCGGTGCATTCGGCCATACCCAGTTCATGCCCTCCACCTATGCACGCATCGCCGTGGACGGCGATGGCGATGGGCGCCGCGATCTGGTGGGCAGCATCCCAGACGCGTTGGCCTCCACCGCCAACTACCTCAAGCGTGCCGGCTGGCGCAGCGGGGAGCCTTGGGGCATGGAAGTGCGCGTGCCCGCAGGCCTGGACCCCGCCTTGGCGGGCCGCACCAAGCGGCAGTCAGTGGCTCAGTGGAAGGCGCTGGGAATCACCGCGCTGGACGGCAGCCCGGTCGCCCCGGCAGGGCTGCCCGCCGATGCCCGGGCCGCGCTGTTGCTGCCGGCTGGCGCACGCGGTCCGGCGCTGCTGGTGTTCCGCAACTACGATGCGATCTACAGCTACAACGCGGCGGAAAGCTATGCGCTTGCCATTGCCACGCTTGCCGATCGCCTGCGCGGTGGCAGCGGTCTGGCAACCGCCTGGCCCACCGATGATCCGGGCATTGGACGCGGCGAGCGGCGCCAGCTGCAGGCGTTGTTGCTCGCGCGCGGCCATGACATCGGTGCTGTGGATGGCATGATCGGCACCGCCACGCGCCGTGCCATCGTCGTGGAACAGCAACGGCTGGGCTGGCCCAAGCCAGATGGACGCGCCGGCCAGGCCATTCTCAAGGCGTTGCAGGTCGAAGCCCAGCAGCCGGTGATCCCCACCCGGTTTACCCTGCCTCCCAACCTCACCACACTGGCACAGTCGCCGGCCCTACGGAGTTCCTCGCGCGTGCAACAGATCCAAGGACTTACCCTCGGCCAGTTCCAGGGCCTTGATGCCTGGCTGGTGGAAACCCCGCAGGCCAGCGCGGCCATCAGTGTGTTCGGTGGACAACTGCTGTCCTTCGTGCCCAAGGGGGAGCCGGACCTGATGTGGCTGTCGCCGCAGCGCGCCGATCTGCCGACCCCGATCCGTGGCGGAAGCCCGGTGTGCTGGCCTTATTTTGGCCGGCAAGGGCAGGGTAACGACGTTCCCTCCCATGGCTTTGTCCGCACCCTGTCCTGGGAGCTCACGCAGGCCACCCCATTGGCCGATGGCAGCATCGAGCTGCGACTGGCGCCCCCGCCGCTGGACAACCTCGGCCTGCGCCTGCACATGCGACTCGTGGTCGGCGCCCAGCTGCGGCAGGAACTGATCACCGAAAACACCGGAACCTCGGCTGCCACGATCACCCAGGCCCTGCATAACTATTTCCGTGTCGGCGATGCGGGCCGCGTCGATGTCGATGGGGTGGATGGCCTCGAGTACCTCGACAAGTACGAAAACTATGCAACGGCACGCCGCCAGCAAGGTCCGTGGAACCTGCGCGATCCGCGCGATCCCGGCCGGAGCGATCGCATCTATACCCACGCCGCTGGGCATTACGTGCTGCGCGACCCGGTGCTGAAGCGGCAGATCGAGATCCATACGGAGGGCAGCCGCTCGCTGGTGGCCTGGAATCCCGGAGCGGATGCCGCCGCGAAGATGGCCGACGTCGGCGCGGGCTGGCGTGACTTTGTCTGCCTGGAGGCGGCCAACGCCGGGCCGGACGTGGTGACCATTGCCCCAGGTGGCCGCCACGTGCTGGCGCAGACCTTGTCCAGTACTCCCTTGGGCGCGGCCAGCGTACCGTGATGGCACGCGCTCGCCGGCAGCGGTGGCCAGCGAGCGCGCGCGCTGTCAGGCCGGAAGCTTTCCGGTCCTGACGGGGGCGCTGCACTGGCGCCCCATGGGGTGGGTCAGCGCGTACGCCGCGGCCGCAGCACCAGCAGGCAGACCGCGCCCGCCATCAGGCCCCAGAACGCCGAGCCGATGCCGCCAAGGCTCAAGCCGGAAGCGGTCACCAGGAAGGTCACCAGGGCCGCTTCGCGGTCGCGTTCCTCCGCCAACGCGGTGGACAGACTGCTGCCAATCGTCCCCAGCAGGGCGATGCCGGCGACACAGGCGACCAGCTCCTTGGGGAATGCAGCGAACACGGCGGCGACGGTGGCACCGAAGATTCCGACCAGCAGATAGAAACCGCCTGCGGCTACTGCCGCCGTATAGCGCCTGGCCGGGTCTTCATGTGCCTCGCGGCCCATGCAGATGGCGGCAGTGATCGCGGCCAGGTTCAGCGCGAACGCGCCGAAGGGCGCCAGCAGTGTATTGACCACCCCGATCCAGCCGATCACCGGAGAGATCGGCGTCTGGTAACCGGACGCACGGATCACGGCGACCCCCGGCATGTTCTGGGAGGCCATGGTGACCACCAGCAAAGGCAGCGCCACGCCCATGGCCGCCGACCACGACAGGGCAGGGGTGGTCCATACCGGCGCCGCCAGTTGCAGATGAACGCCCTGCAATTGCAATTGCCCTTTACCCAGCGCAACGGCGCACCCCACCGCCAGGGTCGCAATGACCGCATAGCGCGGCAGCCAGCGACGACACAGCAGCCAGGTAACGAACATGGCCAGTGCCATCCCCAGCTCGGTACCCATGGAGACGAAGACATCGAGCCCGAAGCGCAGCAGCACACCTGCCAGCATCCCGGCCGCCAAGGCCATGGGCACGCGCTGCATCAAGCGGGCAAAGACACCGGAGAAGCCGAGCACGGCGCCCAGCAACGCCGCCAGCAGGAAAGCGCCGATGGCCTCGTTGAGACCAACACCACCGGCACCAACCACCAGCATGGCGGCGCCGGGCGTCGACCACGCAGTGACCACCGGTACGCGGAAGCGCAGTGACAGACCAATACAGGTCACCCCCATGCCCAGGCCCAACGCCCACATCCAGGAGGCGATCTCGGCTTGGTCGGCACCAACGGCCTGCGCCGCCTGGAACACAATGACGGCAGAACTGGCAAAACCCACCAGGACAGTGATGAAGCCTGCTACCACGGCGGGCAGGGAAAGATCGCGCCACCATGCGCGCCGTACCGCAACTTGCATTGATCCCGCTCCTGTAAGTGACTGGGCATTGATACTGCCGCAGGCCTCCAAGCGCAACGCAGCGTCTGTCCACGCTCGCGGTTGACACCAACATGTGACGCAACCGTCATTGCCGTGAAAAGAAAGTGTTGACGAATCCTGTGAAGGGTCTACAATTCGCTCCCTCGCTGCAGCACACCGATCTCTACGGAAATCATGCGCTGAAGCGGCGCCCACACCGCCGAACGATCTGATCGAACGAAGGTGTTGACGGACTGGAA
>DALZLW010000003.1:0-57445 GCA_032007425.1 Stenotrophomonas sp. | reverse complement strand
GGCCAAAGCGCAGAACAACGCACATATTCACGCGCTGGATGAGCGATTTCTGACAGATCGCTCGCTACACGCCGTGTTCGAAACGACATCCGCGCGCTCCTTACTCCAGACCAATCCGCTATGCTTGCGACTGCTTCGCATTCAGCCCTGGCCCTGCCCCGTGACCGCCCGCCCCAGCATCCTGATCGTCGACGACCACGCCAGCATCCGCGACCCGCTCGCCGTCTACCTGCGACGCTACGAGTTCGACGTGGAAACGGTCGCCGACGGCCAGGCCATGCGCACCCTGCTCGCGCAGCGCAGCTTCAACCTGATCGTGCTGGACATCATGCTGCCCGGCGAGGACGGCCTCTCTTTGTGCCGCTTTGTGTCCGAGCGCCTGCAGATTCCGGTCATCCTGCTCACCGCGGTCACCGAGCAGGCCGATCGCGTGGCCGGCCTGGAGGTCGGCGCCGATGACTACGTGGTCAAGCCCTTCGACCCACGTGAGCTGGTGGCACGCATCCGTTCCGTGCTGCGCCGCTCGCAGGCGCGCCCGGGCGCTGCCTCGGACGCCGCCAGTGCCAGCACACCAGCGCCTGCCGCTGAGCGCGTGCTCGCCTTCGAGGGCTGGCAGCTGGATATCAGCCGTCGTCAGCTGACCAATCCAGATGGTCAACCGGTCAGCCTGAGCACGTCGGAGTTCCATCTGCTGCGCGTGCTGGTGGATAACCCCAACCGCGTGCTCAGCCGCGTGCAGTTGCTGGACCTGACCCACGGCAGTGACAGCCCGCAGTTTGATCGCAGCATCGACACCCAGATCAGCCGGTTGCGCCGCAAGCTGGAAGTGGATGCACGCAATCCCACCCTGCTCAAGACCGTCCGCGGCGATGGCTACCTGTTCGCCGCCCGCGTCGAGCCGGTCGAGACATGAAATGGTTGCCGCGCAGCATGGCCGCGCAGTTGCTGGCCCTGCTGCTGCTGACCGCCGGCCTGGCCCACGTGATTGCCGTGGTGATGGTTTCGCAACTGCGCACGCCGGACGAGGTCCACCCGCTGTCGGCACGGGCCATCGAAGGGCGGGTGGCCTCGGCGTACGCCGCCGCAAGGGCATTGCCCGAGCAGGCACCGGCGCTGGTCGCGGCGATGGGCCAGGACGAAGCCCGGTTGTACATCGATGACGATCCCCTGCCCGCGCACCGTCCAGCGACGGCGCAGGAGCAGGCCCTGGCCGAGCGTCTGCGCGAACGCCTCGGGCTGGCGGAACACGCCGTCCGGGTGCAGTTGCAGCCGCCGCAGACGACCGATTCCAGAGGCCGCCGCGGCGACGAACCCGGGGCCTCGCAGACCGATCTGTTCGACCGCAGCCGCCTGGACATCGCGCTGGCCCTGCCTGACGGTCGTTGGCTGCACAGCCTGCAGTGGCCGGACATGATGCATGGCCACTGGAACCGGATCCTGGCGTTCTCCATCCCGGTGGGCCTTCTGCCGATCAGCCTGATCGCCTTCCTGTTCGGCCGTCGCCTGATGCGCCCGCTGCGTGCGCTGACCGAAGCGGCGCGGCGGCTCAGCCGTGGCGAACAGGTGCCGCCCCTGCGTCCGGAAGGCCCCAGCGACGTGCGCGAGCTGGCCGAGGCCTTCAATGACATGCAGCAGCAGTTATTGCGTTTCGTCAACGACCGCACCCGCATGATCGCCTCGATCGGCCACGATCTGCGTACGCCACTGACCTCGCTGCGCATCCGTGCCGAGCTGATCGACGACGATGGACTGCGCTCGGCCATGATCAGCACGCTCGACGACATGGCGACGATGGCGGATGAAACCCTGCAGTTTGCCCGTGATGATGCCCAGCGCGAGCACAGCCAGGACATCGACCTGGGCCAGTTGCTGATGAACGTGGTGGCGCAGCATGCAGCCATCGGTGGTCGCGTGCAGGCAGACGTGGAAACCGGCATCCATTACCGCTGCCGTCCAGTGCATCTGAAGCGGGCAATGGACAACCTGATCGGAAATGCGGTCCGCCATGGCCACACCACGGTGCGCCTGCACCACGACGCGGCCTCGGCCACGCTGCGCATCGAGATCGACGACGACGGCCCGGGCATCGCGCCGGCCCTGATCGACCAGGCATTCGAACCTTTCGTCACGCTGGACCCGGCGCGCAATCACGAAGGCGGTGGCGGGGGCCTCGGCCTGGCCATCGCCCGCTCCAGCATCCGATCCCACGGCGGCGAGGTGACCCTGCGCAACCTGCCCGGCGGCGGCCTGCGTGCCCTGGTGATCCTGCCCGGCTGAGGCGCCCAGTACGCCTGCGCCGCCGCGATGCCGGTGGCCTGTGGCCTCTGTCTTCATGGCAGTTTGTGTCAGCGCCCGTCCGACAGGCCGCGCCTGTCACAATCAGGCAAACGCCGGCCACCTTGAACGGGAACAATTCGCATTGCCTTCCCCTTTCCGACACTGCCCATGAATGCGTTCGCTCCGTCCCTGCTCGTCGCCGTCCTTGCGGCAGCCATCGCCGGTTGCGCCGGCCCTTCCGCCACGGAGGCCTCGAGTACGGCCGCCAGTAACGGCGCAGCGCAGGAGATCGTCCATCCGCAGGGCACCACCACGGTCCACGGCGTGCCCGCCAAAGTGATCGTCACGGATTGGGCCTCGTTCGACACGCTGACCGCCCTCGGCGTGCCGGTAGCGGGAGTTCCCGGCACGGTCATTCCACCGCATCTGGCAAACAACGTAGACCCTGCAGCGGTCAAGGTCGGCACGATGCAGGAACCGGATGCCGAAGCGATCGCGGCCGCCGCACCGGACCTGATCCTGATCGGTGGCCGCTCGCGCACCGCCTACCCGACGTTGTCGAAAATCGCGCCGACGGTGGATACCTCACTCGACAACACCGACATCATCGCCGGGCTGAAGGCCAACCTGGCCCTGTATGGCGAGATTTTCCAGCGCCAGCAACGCGCCGCCGAACTCAGTGCCGCACTCGACGCCAAGGTCGAGCAGGCGCGCGCCGCCGCGCAGGGCAAGGGCAGCGGTCTGGTGATCGTGACCAATGGCGGCCGCCTGGGGATCTATGGTCCGCAATCGCGCGTGTCCTGGCTGTACAGCGCAGTGGGCATGCCCTCGGTGTTCGATGCCGTCGACGACCGCGAACACGGCGGTGATGCCATCACCTTCGAGTACCTGGTCAAGACCAATCCGGATTGGCTGTTCGTCATTGACCGCGATGCCGGCGTCGGCAACGCCGGCACCGCCAAGGCCCTGCTTGACAATGCCCTGCTGCAGCAGACCGGGTTCTGGAAGAACGACCGCGTGGTCTACCTGGATCCGGCCGCCGCCTACGTGACCATGCACGGCTACGATGCGGTCAACCTGCTGCTGGACCAGGTGATCGAGGCTTACGGGCGCGGTTGATACGCACTTCCGCTTGCCGCCCATGCCCGCGTTCCTGCTCGCCCTGCTGCTCACCCTGGGGTTGGCCGTCATCAGTGTCTTCGTCGGGGTGGTCGACGTGCCGCTGGCCACCCTGCTGGCCGGTGGCGGCGATGCCACCGCCGCCCAGGTGATGGCAATCAGCCGCATACCGCGCACTCTTGCACTGGTGCTGGCCGGATCCTCGCTGGCCATCGCCGGCATGGTGATGCAGATGATCGTGCGCAACCGCTTCGTCGAGCCGTCCACCACCGGCACCACGGAGTCGGCAGCGCTGGGCTTCCTGGTCGCCACCTTGCTGGTGCCGGACTGGCCGGTCATGGGGCGCATGCTGGTGGCCGCTGTCTTCGCGCTGGCCGGCACCCTGCTGTTCCTGCGCATCCTGCGCTTCGTCCCCTTGCGTGACGTGGTGCTGGTGCCGCTGGTCGGCATGATGCTCAGCGGGGTCATCGGCGCTGTTGCCACCTTCATCGCCTACCGCTACAACCTTCTGGCCTCGCTGCTGGCCTGGAGCATGGGTGATTTCTCGGCGGTGCTGCGTGGCCGCTATGAACTGCTATGGGCCGGGCTGGCCTGCACCGCATTGGCCTGGCTGGCGGCAGACCGCTTCACCGTGGCCGGCATGGGGCGAGCCTTCAGCACCAACCTGGGCAGCCACTACGGTCGGGTGATGCTGCTGGGCCTGTCGATCGTGTCCATCATTGCGGCGGTCTGCCTGGTGTCGGTTGGCGCCATCCCCTTCCTCGGTCTGGTCGTGCCCAATCTGGTCAGCCTGGCGATCGGGGACAACCTGCGTCGCGCCACCCCGTGGGTGGCACTGGGCGGCGCGGCCTTTGTGCTGGCCTGCGACATCCTCGGCCGGGTGCTGCGGCAGCCGTATGAAATCCCGCTCAGCGTGGTGGTGGGGGTGATTGGCAGCGCCGTGTTCATCTGGTTGTTGTTGCGGCGTGGCGGTGCGCATGGCTGACCCGCGCACGCCGGTTGCGGCGCCCGCCCGCGATGATGTCGCGAGCCCATCCAGCGACCGGCATGCGCGGCGGGTGCTGCTGGTGCTGGCGCTGCTGGCCGGACTGTGCATTGTTGCGTTCATGACCCTGGACGTGCGCGGCAACTGGGGCTTCGTGCTGCCCTACCGCGGCCGCAAGCTGCTGGGACTGCTGCTGGTGGGATACGCGGTCGCGGTTTCCACGGTGCTGTTCCAGACCGTCACCAGCAACCGGATCCTGACGCCTTCGATCATGGGATTTGATGCACTGTACGTGCTGATCCAGACCGCCATCATGTTCTTCCTCGGCACCGCCGTGTTCGCGCTGATGGACACCCATCTGCGCTTTGCGCTGGAAGTGTTGGCGATGGTCGGGTTCTCGGCCGCATTGTTCCATTGGCTGTTCACCCGTGCCCAGCGCAGCCTGCACCTGCTGGTGCTGATCGGCATCATCTGCGGGGTGTTCTTCCGCAGCGTGGCCAGCTTCATGCAGCGCCTGCTGGATCCCAACGCGTTCCAGGTGCTGCAGGACAGCTTCTTCGCCAGTTTTTCCGGCATCGACAACACCTTGCTCGGGGTGTCGTGGGCACTGGTGGCAGGCGTGAGCCTGGTACTGTGGCGCATAGGCCATTGCTTCGACGTACTGGCGCTCGGTCGCGATACCGCCATCAACCTGGGGGTCGACCATCGGCGGCGCGTCGTGGTGATCCTGGCGCTGGTCTCGGTGCTGGTGGCGGTGTCCACGGCATTGGTCGGGCCGATCACCTTCTTCGGCCTGCTGGTGGCCAGCCTCGCCCACGGCCTGCTGCGCAGCAGCCGCCACCGTTACCTGCTGCCGGCGGCCGTGCTGCTGGCGGTGATCTGCCTGGTAGGTGGCCAGACCGTGCTGGAACGTGTTTTTGCTTTTGATACCGCCCTGTCGATCATCATCGAGTTCGTCGGCGGGCTGGCCTTCATCTACCTGGTCATCCGAGGAGCCGCGCGGTGATCATCGCCGATGGAATCCATAAGTCCTATGGCAGCAGCATCGTTGTCGACAACGTCAGCCTGTCCCTGCCGCGCGGCGGGGTAACCGCCATCATCGGCCCCAACGGGGCCGGCAAGTCCACCCTGCTGTCGATCATCAGCCGTCTGCTGGGTGCCGATGCCGGAACGGTGACCGTGGATGGCATGGATGTCAGCCGCACGCCGGGCCCGGTACTGGCCAAGCGCCTGGCCATCCTGCGCCAGGACAACCACATGACCGCGCGCCTGACCGTGCGTGAACTGGTGGCGTTTGGCCGCTACCCCTACAACAAGGGGCGCCCCACTGCCGACGATGCGGTCCATGTAGCAAAGGCGCTGGCCTACCTGGACCTGCAGCCACTTGCCGATCGCTTCCTCGACACCCTCTCGGGCGGACAGCGCCAGCGCGCCTTCGTGGCGATGGTCCTGTGCCAGGACACCGACTATGTCCTGCTGGACGAACCGCTCAACAACCTTGATCTCAGCCACGCGGCGGCCATGATGGCCCTGCTCAAGCGCGCCGCCCTGGAGCTGGGCAAGACGGTGGTCGTGGTGCTGCACGACATCAACTTCGCCTCGGTGCATGCCGACCACATCGTGGCCATGCAGCACGGACGCCTGTTCTGCCATGGCCCGCCCGAGCAGATCATCACCCCGGACGTGCTGCAGCGCCTGTACGGCATGGCGATCACCGTGCACAGCATCGACGGCCAGCGGATTGCGTTGTTCTACGGCTGACGTCCGTGACCGCGACGGCGCGCTGCCGCCGCCTCGCCAAGGCCCGCAGCCCCCGTACCAAGCGCCAAGGGCGGCTTGATCGCACGGCTCAGCGCACCGCCCTGGCCAACTGGTTGATCTGCGCGCACTCCACCACCGGCGCCGGCGCTGCCTGGCGCGACAGCGCGATCATGGCGCGGCCAATCGCCGCATTGCTGGTCATCACCGCGGGCAGCACGCGGATCAGCAGCCGCATCACTGGCCCGCCGATGGCGTACAACGGCTTCAGCAACGCATGGCGGGTGCCGGTGCCAGGCACCGGATACACCCCGCCGGGGCGCAGCATCACCGCGCGAACGGGCAACGCCTGCAGAGCCTGTTCCACCTCGCCCTTCACCCGCAACGCCATCATCCGGCGCGAGGTCCCTGCAAAGGCACCGGAGACGTAGTAGAAGGTGCCCTCGGGGTTGGCTGCCGCCCAGGCCCGGGCCACGGCCAGGGTGGTGTCCACCGTCACCTTGCGATACTGCGCTTCGGGTGTCCCCACCGGCGGTGCCCCGGCGCAGTAAAAACACAGCGGCAGCCCCGCGAACATGGCCGGTTGTTCGCCCGCCTGCAGGAAGTCGCACAGCACCTGGGTCTCCACACCGTCGCCCAGTGACACTGGACGCCGCACGAGTGCGACGATACGGCTGCGGCTGGCCATCGCCAGGCAGGCGGCCAGGACGCCTTGCCCTACCAGGCCGGTGGCCCCCGTGATCAGAACAGGCGGAAGCGCAGGAGTAGGCATGGGCACGTGTTTTCCTGGTGAGGATGTACAGCATGCCGCATCGCGGCAGCGCGCGGCAAAGCCGGCCGCGTCCACGCCCCTTCAATCGCGGCGGCGCCCCAGCCCTTTGCTGCGTGGACGTGCCTGCCGGCGGCGGCGCTGGCGCAGCCAGAGATACAGGCTCACACCCGCGACGGGTGCCGCACACGCTGCGGCCGTCCCGAAGACCCAGATCAACAGTACGTGCATGCGCGCGGACCAGGTCACTGCAGTGGGAACCGGCATCGGGGGCTGCCAGCCAGTTGGCGACGGTGTTGTGCCGCGTCGGGCCATCCTACCGCTGTGGAGAGTACATGCGGCGTACGCGCGCAGTGTTGTGCTGAATGCAGTCAACTGCCTGAACACGGGCAGCGACGCTTGGCTTACAGTACGGGCAGGACCGCAACCTGGAGCGCCGTGGTGACCCCTCCCCTAGAACCGGACCACCGTCTTGAGCATGACGCCGTGGCGGCCTCCTTCCGCCTGGCCGATGCGCATGCCTGGTTCGATGGCAGCTTCGACACCGGCATCAACGCCTGCATCGAATGCATCGACCGCCATCCTGCCGATGCCGTTGCCCTGCGCTGCATCGACCCGGACATGCAGCTGCACCAGTACACCTTCGGTGACCTGAAGGCGCTCTCTGCGCAGGCTGCGCATGTGCTGCAGGCACAGGGCATCGGCGCAGGCGACGTGGTCGCCGGCCTGCTGCCGCGCACGCTCGCGCTGGTGGTGACCATCCTTGGGGCGTGGCGATTGGGTGCCGTGTACCAGCCGCTGTTCACCGCATTCGGTCCCAAGGCGATCGAGCAGCGCCTGCAGACCAGCAACGCACGCCTGGTGGTGACCGACACGAGCAACCGTCCCAAACTGGCGACGGTCGCCGCCTGTCCGGCGGTTGCAGTGGATGCCGATGAGGCCAGCGCTGTCGCCGCCGGCGATCTGGATTACCGCCGTGCGCTGGACGCCGCGCCAACGACGTTCGCCCCGGTCCTGCGGCAAGGCGCGGACCTGTTCATGCTGTTGTCGACCTCCGGCACCACCGGCCTGTCCAAAGGGGTACCGGTGCCATTGCGGGCCATGGCCGCGTTCAGCGCCTACATGCGCTGGGGCATCGCCCTGCGCGAGGACGACGTGTTCTGGAACCTGGCGGATCCGGGCTGGGCGTATGGCCTGTATTACGCGGTGTTCGGGCCGTTGGCCCTCGGGCGCACGACATTGCTGTACGAGGGCGCCTTCAGTGTCGAGGCGACCTTCGCCATCATCGAACGGCTGGGAGTCACCAATCTGGCGGGCTCGCCCACCGCGTTCCGGGCGTTGATCGCGGCCGCCGGGCAGGCACCGCAGCGCCTGCGCGGCCAGCTGCGCGCGGTCAGTTCCGCCGGTGAGCCGCTCAACCCGGAAGTAATCCGCTGGTTCGCCGAGCACCTGGACGTGCGCATCAACGACCATTACGGCCAGACCGAGATGGGCATGTGCGTGAACAACCACCACGGCCTGCAGCACGCCATTCGCCCTGGCTCGGCCGGTTTCGCCATGCCCGGTTACCGGGTGGTGGTGCGCGACGAGCAGGGTGCGCTGCTTGGCCCGCACCAGCCGGGCACGCTGTGCATCGACCTGCATGCCTCGCCGCTGATGTGGTTCTCCGGTTACTACAACCGCGCGCCGGATGAAGTGGCGGGTCGCTATTACGCCACCGGCGATACGGTGGAACTGGAAGACGACGGTGCGATCAGTTTCGTCGGGCGCGCCGATGATGTGATCACTTCATCCGGCTACCGGATCGGACCGTTCGACGTGGAGAGCGCCTTGCTCGAACATCCGGCTGTCTACGAGGCCGCGGTGGTCGGCGTCCCCGATCCGGAGCGCACGGAGCTGGTCAAGGCGTTCATCGTGCTCAAGCCTGGGCACAGCCCGTCGCCGGCGCTCGCTGCGACGTTGCAGCAACTGGTCAAACAACGCCTGTCAGCCCACGCCTACCCGCGGTTGCTGGAGTTCATCGACGCCCTGCCAAAGACCCCTAGCGGCAAGATCCAGCGCTTCGTGCTGCGCGCGCAGTCGGCTTGATCGCCCACTGCGCGCCGTCCGGATCAACTGGTACTGGCGGCAAGCAGCACCACGCTGTGACCAGGCAGGCACCACCGTCCCTGGTCATCGGGCTGCAGGGGTTCGTCCGGTGACTGCAGCAGCACGCGACGGAAGCTTGGCGCGCTTTCGTGCAACTGGAAGCAGGTGGCCTCGCTGCCAGCGTTCAGCAGCAGCGCCAGACTGACCGGGTGCCGGTGTGCGCCCGAAGGGAATGCATCGTCCCGCTCCTGGCCTTCCATCACGATACCCAGGCTGCGTAGCTCGCCATCGTGCCAGTCCTGGTCCTGCATGGCCTGGCCATCGGCGCGGAACCAGCGGATTTCACCCGCGCCGGCGCCGATGGCGACGTCGTCGCGCAGGAAGTGGTTACGCCGCAACAGGGCATAGCGTCGGCGCAGCGACAGGGCACGACGCACGAATGCCACCTGTTGCTGGGCGGCCGGCGCCGCGGCGGCCACCCAGTCGATCCAGCTGATCGGGTTGTCCTGGCAGTAGGCGTTGTTGTTGCCGCCTTGGCTGTGGCCGAACTCATCGCCTGCCAGCAGCATCGGCGTGCCCTGCGCCAATACCAGCGTAGCCAACAGATTGCGCATCTGCCTGGCGCGCAGCGCGGTGATCGCCGGATCGTCCGTTTCGCCCTCGACGCCATGGTTGCCGGCAATGTTGTGCGCGTGACCGTCCTTGTTGTCTTCGCCGTTGGCCTCGTTGTGCTTCTGGCTGTAGCTGACCAGATCATGCAGTGTGAAACCGTCGTGCGCGGTCACGAAATTGATGCTGGCGGTCGGCCGACGCCCCTGGTGCGCGAAGATGTCGGCAGAGCCGGTGAACCGGCTGGCGAATGCCGCCAGCTGCCCGCCATCGCCGCGCCAGAGCCCACGCACGGTGTCACGGAAGCGATCATTCCACTCGGCCCATCCCGGCGGGAAGTTCCCCAACTGGTAGCCACCGGGTCCGATGTCCCAGGGTTCGGCGATCAGCTTGACCTGGCTCAACGTGGGATCCTGGCGCACCGCGTCGAGGAAGCTGCCCGAAGGGTCGAAGCCGTGGCGCTCACGACCGAGGATGGTGCCCAGATCAAAGCGGAAACCGTCCACGCGCATTTCCGTTACCCAGTAGCGCAGCGAGTCCATCACCATGCGCAACGCACCGGCGTTGGTCAGGTCGAAGGTGTTTCCCGTGCCGGTGTCGTTGATGTAGTAGCGCCGGTCATCGGCCAGCCGGTAATAGCTGGCATTGTCGATGCCCTTGAACGACAGGGTTGGACCGAGCTCGTTGCCCTCGGCAGTGTGGTTGTAGACCACATCCAGGATCACCTCCAGCCCTGCGGCATGCAGGCGGGCGACCATCTGCTTGAACTCCGCCACTGTTTCCAGCGACATGTAACGCGGGTGGGGCGCGAAGAAGCCGATGCTGTTGTAACCCCAGTAGTTGCGAAGGCCTTTTTCCAGCAGGTGCTTGTCGTCGACGAACGCCTGCACCGGCAGCAGCTCGATGGCGGTGACACCAAGATGGGTCAAATGCTCGACCAGCGCGTCATTGCGCAGTGCCGAGAAGGTGCCGCGGTCGGCCTCCGACACCTGCGGGTGCAGCATCGTCAATCCACGCACATGGGCTTCATAGATCACAGTACGCTGCCACGGCACCGACGGACGACGCTCGTCGCCCCAGCTGAACGCCGGGTCGATCACTGCGCACTTTGGCATATACGCGGCGCTGTCGCGGCGGTCGAAGCTCAGATCAGCGTCGCGGTGACCCAAGGTGTAGCCAAACAGGTGCGGTGCCCACTTCAGCTCACCGACGATCTGCTTGGCGTACGGATCGAGCAGCAGCTTGTTGGGATTGAAGCGATGGCCTGCATCGGGCGCATAGGGACCGTGCACCCGGTACCCATAGCGTTGCCCCGGCCGGGCGTCCGGCAGGTAGCCGTGCCAGATCTCGTCGGTGTACTCAGGCAGGACGATCCGTTCGATCTCGCGCCCACGTGCGTCGAACAGGCACAACTCCACTTTCGTGGCATGGCGTGAGTACAAGGCGAAATTGACGCCCAATCCGTCCCAGCTGGCACCCAGAGGGTAAGGCCGACCTTCGCGAACGCGCGACATCCGGGTGAATCTACGACCGGCCATCAAGGTTCTCCTTCGTTGTCTCGGACCGCCCACCCGTGGGCAGCAACTGCTCGGCCGCGATCTGCGCAGCCACCAGACGTTCGGCCATCAACCAATGGCGCTCCTGCTGGCCATCAGGCCGCCCTTCCGCTTCCCAGACCAGCTGGGCCAGTTCGCGGACCCGGCGCACCCGTTCTTCCTCATCCATCCTCGTGCTCCTTGACCTGCATCCACACCGCCACCGGACTGCCGGCAAACAGAATCCCGGCGTCGACCTCTCCCGCCACGCCAAGCAAGGCCTGGCGATCGTCCAACACATTGCGATAAGGCCCTGCGGGCAGCCCCGGCATTGCCAGCGGGCCGTACCCACCGCCGGCATCGACCAGCCCGGGGCCAGGCACCTCCATCGCCCGCAGGTGCGCGGCGACCAGCAGGCGATGGCCGAGATGCTCGCGCAGGAACACCAGCACGCCGTCGCGGGAATGCAGCGCACGCAGCTGCCCGAGCGCGAACAGCGCCGGCTGCGCTTTGCGCAACTGCAGGAGCCGCCGCAGCAACCGCGCTTTGGGCGCGCCGTCATGCCAGTGACGCAGCAGCTGCCCCCAGTCGCGTCCGTCGGCCAGCCAGGCCTGGCGCTGCGCGTAATCCACCGGGCGACGATTGTCCGGATCAACCAGACTGGTATCCCAGCCTTCGTTGCCCTGGTAGAGGTCAGGGACCCCTGGCATGGTCAGTTGCAGGACCAGCTGGGCCAGGCTGAGCCGCGCCGCTGCCGGCGACAGCCGGGCCAGCCAGCGATCGATCGCAGCACGCAGCGGCGCGGCGTCCTGCTGGCAGCACACCCAGTGCAACCAGTGCTCGGCAGCCCCTTCCAGCGCCTCATCCGGATCGGCCCAGCTGCTCACCTGCTTGCCTTCGCGCAAGGCCTTGCGAAGCCACTGTTGGATGCGCTCGGCGTAGCATTCGCCGGCAGGTTCACCGGGAAGCGGCCAACTGGCCAGCAACGCCTGCCACAGCATGTAGGTTTCACCAGCCGGCAGCGGCGACGGACGCCCCAGCGCATGGCACTGCGCCTGCCAGCCATGCACTGCATCGACCCAGGCCTGCGGCCACGCAGAAAGCACCGCCAGACGCATGCGCGCGTCCGGGCCGCGCTTGTGGTCATGGGTGGCCAGCGCCAGCAGGGCCCGCGGGTGCTGCTCGCCACGCTGGACCGCCAAGGCGACGAAGGCATCGGCTTGCAGCGACAGCTGCGCTGGCTCACTGCCGACCTCATTGCGCGAGAGCAGCCGGCCGAACCGATAGAATGCGGTGTCCTCCACGGCCTTGGCGTTGAGCGGCGCGCACAACTGCTCAAACCGTAGCCGCGCCTGGCGACAGCCATCGGGCATTGCCTCCGGGCCTTGCAGCAACCAGCGCTGCACGGCCTGCAGTGCGTGGCGATCGCCCCCATCGAGCAGCGTCTGCGCTGCCGTGACGGCCTGCCGCCAGTTCGCCAGTTGCGTGGCATCGTCCAGGCCATAGGTGCGGTACACCGGGAAGCAGACCAGAAGCGCTGCCAGTGCCCTGCCGATCATCGCGCCGGTGATATCCAGCGCCGCAGGATCGGCCGCCGCGCATTCCTGCAGGGCCCGCTGGCAACGCTGGAAATCGCTGCGCAGGCTGCCTCGCAACAAGCCGCTGCGCACCTGCTGCTGCATCGCCGTGAACGCTGGTGCGCCGTTGCTGACCTGCTGCCATTGCTGATCGAGCAGGCGCGCCCCGGCTGGATCGTGCAGCAACGCCGCCACCTGGTCCATGAAGTCATAGCCGGTGCTGCCATCGCACGCCCAGCGCAGATCCAGCGGCTCGTCCGGCGCGAGGATTTTTTCCACGTGCAGTGTTATCGAACCCGGTGCCAGCCCGCGCGGTCGCCCAGCCTCATCCAACGCCGATCGCAGGCGCCGCAGGTACGCAGCAGGCGTGGCCAGGCCATCGACGTGGTCGATGCGGACCCCGTCGACCCAGCCCTCGGCCACCAGCCGTAACGGCAGCGCATGCACGGCATCAAAGACCTCGTCACGCTCGACACGCAGTGCCACCAGGCCATTGATGTCGAAGAAGCGCCGGTAATTGATCTGGTCCCCACCGGTGCGCCACCACGCGAGCCGATAGGCTTGCGCGTCCAGCAGTGCCTGCAGCCGCGACGGCTCGGCGTTGCAACGGCCGGCCTCGGCAAGTGCCGCTTCCCGGCCATCACCGTCCTGCCGCGCACTCAGGCTTGAAGATGCCAGGGGCCAGCGCTGGCCGTGGTGTTCCAGCCAGCAGGTTTCATCCTCGACGCTGACGGTCAGCACACCATCGGCCAGTGCCTGCGGCAGCGGCCGGTCGAGTACCGGTAACCACAAGCGCCCCTCGCACCCAGGCGCTTCCCAGTCAATGTCGAACCAGTCCGCATGGGTGCTGCGCCGACCATGGCGCAGCACATCGGCCCACCACGGATTGGCGACGTCGGCCGCCAGGTGGTTGGGAACGATGTCCAGGATGATCCCCAGACCCGCCGCGCGCGCCGCGGCGGCCAACGCAGTGAAGCCGGCCTCGCCCCCCAACACCGTGCTGATCCGGCCAGGATCGATGCCATCGTAGCCATGGGTGGATTCGGGCATCGCCTCGCCGATCGGCGAAAGATACAGATGGCTTACGCCAAGCGCCGCAAAGTACGGCAACTGCCGCTGCACGTCGGCAAACCCGAACTGTGCGTGCAACTGCAGGCGAACGGTGGCGCGCAGCGGTATCATCGATCGTCCTCGGGGTAGCGCCGTTGCTGGGAAAACTGCCGCAGGCGGGCATCCAGTGCCGCCGCATCGCTGTCGGCACGCAGCCGCTGCTGCCAGTTGGGATGCTCATCCACCGTCCCCGGCAGATTGGGTTGTTCCTGCAGGCCGAGCGCGTCCTCCAATGGCATCAGGGCCAGCGGACCCGGCGAGCGGGCTACCACCCCCATCGCGAGCGCAAGGTCGTCGGCGCCAGGCATGGCCATCGCCTTGCCCAGTGAACGCAACTGCCCGGTCTGCCGTGTTCGTTCTGCGCGCGCCTGTGCCTGATCGGCGCTGCTGCCCCAGCCCAGGCGCTCGCGCCACTGTAGATCACGGCCCTGCAGCCAACCGGCGACAGGGGGCAGATCGTGCGTGGAGGTCATCGCAACGGCATCCGCGCGCCAGCGCGACGGCGGCCAGAATCCTGAGTCGTCGCGACTGAAAGCAAGCACATCGATGCCCAGCACCCCGCGCTGCGCCAGGGTCGCGCGGATGCCCGAGGGGACCACGCCAAGGTCCTCGCCGATGACCAGGCAGCGATGGCGCCACGACTCGAGGACCAGCAGGTTCAACAGGTCTTCGAACGGGTACTGCAGGTACACACCGTCCGCAGGCCCTGCCCCGTCTGGCATGACCCACAGTCGCTGCAAGCCCAAAATATGGTCGATGCGCACGCCACCGCGGTCGGCCATGACCGCGCGCAGCAGGGCGATGAAGGGTGCGTAACCTTTGGCGCGCAGCGCGGCAGGTGCATAGCTGGCCAGGCCCCAGCCCTGTCCATTCGGATTGAACGCATCCGGCGGCGCACCCAGGGTCAGCCCGCCGAGTACGCAGCCAGGATCGCGTTGCGCCTCGACGCCCGCAGGATCGAATCCAACGGCCAGGTCAGCGATCAGGCCAATGGCAAGGCCCTGCCGGCGCGCCTGCGCGTGGCTGGCTGCCCAGCTGCAGCGCGCCAGCCACTGGGCAAAGGCCTCGTCGCCGGCATCGGTCGCGCGCAGCCGGGCGGTGTGCTCGCTCCACGCCTGCAGCGACGGCCCGGCAGCGCTGATCTGCGCCTGGATGTCGTGCCAACGCGTCGGTTGATGCTGTTGCAACCAGCGTGGCAGGCCGCTGATCCACTGCCATTTATCCCGTGCCGCGGCAGGCCAGTCGATGCGGGTCGCGGCCTCGTGCGCCCGCAGCTGTTGGTCCAACTGGCCATGGCTTTGGCGCACCGACGCCGCGGCATCCGGCAGGACCTGCATCGGCGAGGCATGCACCGCCTCCAGCCAATGCCGGTCACTGGGTGAGTACGGACTGTGCCGTGTGCCGATCGGCATTGCGGCGTGGATCGGACTGATCGCCAGCGCCGCGCCACCGTGCGCGGCGAGCAACGCCAGCCAGGCCTGGCAACCACTGCTGTCACCGATCCCACCATCGGCGGCACCACGCAGGCTGTACGCCTGCGCGGCCAATCCCCAATCGCGGGAAGGCAGCCCGGAGGACGGGTACCAGGCTCGATCAGGGGCCACCGCCACCCGCTGCTGACGGCGACCCTGCAACCACGTCCAGTAACCGGGTTGCGCGGGCGCCTTCCAACGACCATCGGCCAAGCGGGTCGCGGACTCCTGCAGGCCAGCGTCATCGCACCACTGCGCTGGCTGGTGCGGGTCGTCGGCGAGTGCGATGGGCTGCGCCACCCGGGCGGTCAACAACGGAGCTGGCGCTGCCTCCGCCGGCTGTAACCGCTGCAGCACGGCCGTCAGTACCTCGCTGGAAACACGGCGCAGGCGACCCGCAACATCGACCCAGTCCGGCGCCAGCCCGGCGGCACGGGCACGCGTCTGGACGTCCTTCCAGCCGGTCGTCATGCGGGCAGCCAGCGAACGATCAGGCCGGCAGGTGACAGCACGCCGCCTTCTTCCTCGCCAAACAACAGCACCGTCTCACCGGATGGAAGCGCATGCCTGATCGCGGCCTCGCCTGCGTTGAATGCGAGCCACCACTGCCCTTGCGGCAACTGCCAGCCGGCCTGGACGGCCTGCGCCGCCAGCACCCGCGCACCCAACGAATGGGCCTGCTCCAGGCCAGGCACCAGGAAACGACGGCGCGCCGCAAGCGCGCGTGTGAACAGTGCCAGCGCCGCCTGGGCCTGCACATCATCCACGTCGGGCAACGCCACGCGCGAGCGCTTGAAGGTCTCCGGGTCATTGGGGTCGGGGATCGCAGCCCGCGCAGGCCCCGTTTCAAATGCAGAAAACGCGGCGAACTCGCGCCGCCGGCCTTCGCGCACGGCCGCATCCAGCGGCGGAGCGTAATCGGTGAAAAACTGGAACGGCGACCGCGCCTGCCACGGCTCGCCCATGAACAGCAAGGGCACCATCGGGGTCAGCAGAGCCAGCAGGGTCGCCATCGTCGCGTGGGCGGGGTCGAGCAAGCTGCTCAAGCGGTCACCCAGTGCCCGGTTGCCGATCTGGTCATGGTTCTGGGCAAACACCACGAACCGGGACGGCGGCAGATCCTGGCTGGGCTCGCCGCGCACCGCTCCGGAGCGCGTTGGCTCTCCCTGCCAGGCGAAGCCTTCGGCCAGCACCCGCGCGAACAACCGGGCCGCCTGTCCAGGGGCCGCATATTCGGCGTAGTAACCTTCGTGCTCACCGCTGAGCAGCACATGCAGCGCATTATGGAAGTCATCGTTCCATTGCGCATCGAATGCACCGCGCAGCCAATGCGACTGGTTGCGTTCGTTCTCCAGCACCAGATGCACGTGACGGCGCGTATCGACCTTCGCCTGTACCGCATCGGCCAGCTGCTGCAGGAAACGCTGCGGCGCAATGGCATGTACGGCATCCAGACGCAGGCCGTCGAAGCGGTACTCCTGCAGCCACATCAGTGCGTTATCGATGAAGAAGCGCTGTACCTGCGGCTGGTCGAAGTCGATGGCCTGCCCCCACGGGGTTGCCTCGCCCTCACGGAAGAACGCGGGTGCATACAGCGCCAGGTGGTTGCCCTGCGGGCCAAAATGGTTGTAGACCACATCCAGCAGCACCGCCATGCCGTGGCCATGGGCCGCATCCACCAGCGCCTTCAGTGCATCCGGCGAGCCATAGGCTTCCGCAGGTGCATACGGGAACACGCCGTCATACCCCCAGTTACGCCGTCCGGGGAACTGCGCAACCGGCATGAGCTCCAGCGCGGTAATGCCCATCGCCGCCAATGCTGGCAGTTGTGCCTGCAGTCCGGAATAGCCGCCCACGCAGCCCACGTGCACTTCATAGATCACCAGTTCCTGCCAGGGGCGTCCGTTCCATGCCTGCTGTTGCCAGGCATGCCCGCCCTCGCCTACCACGGCGCTGGCCCCTTCCACGCCGTGCGGCTGCCAGCGTGACGCCGGATCAGGCACCTCGATACCGCCATCGACACGGAAACGGTAAGGCGTACCCGGCGTCGCCTTCACGCACAGACCATGGACGCCTTCACCAAAGTCCTGCATGGGCAGCACCCGCCCGTCCAGCACCAGCTCGACCTGCGCTGCACCGGGGGCCCACAGGGTGAACTCAACGCCGCCGTCCGCGGTCGGCCAGGCGCCCCAACGCCGAGATGCGACGCTGTACACCGTCATCGCGGTGCCTGCAGGTACAGTGTCGCCAGCGGTGGCAGGGTCAGCAGTAGTGACTGCGCATGCCCATGCATGGGCTGGGCATCAGTGGCAAGCAAGCCGCCGTTGCCGACGTTGCTGCCGCCATAATGACGGCTGTCGGTGTTCAGCAACTCCTGCCAGAGCCCTGCATGCGGGACACCGACGCGGTAACCGTGATGAACCTGCGGGGTGAAGTTGCTGACCACCAGCACATCGCCGCTGCCTTCAGGATCGCGGCGGACGAAGGCGAGCACGCTGTTGGCGTGGTCATCGCCCACGCTCCACTCGAAGCTGCGTTCTTCCTGCTCGGCCTGGTAAAGCGCGGCGTGCGTGCGCAGCGCTGCATTGAGATCGCCCACCAGCGCCTGCACACCGGCGTTCAGGGGCCTGCCTGCCTCATGCCATGGCAGCCCTGTGTCGTGGTTCCATTCACCGGCCTGGCCGAACTCGCCGCCCATGAACAGTAGTTTGCTGCCCGGATGCGCCCACATCAGCGCATAGTAGGCGCGCAGCTGCGCGAACTGCTGCCATTCGTCTCCCGGCATGCGCCCGCGCAGCGAGCGCTTGCCATGCACGACCTCGTCGTGCGAGAGCGGCAGCACATACCGTTCGGAGAAGGCGTAGACCAGGCCGAAGGTCATCTCGCTGTGGTGGAAGCGCCGATGCACCGGATCGCGCTGCATATAGCCGAGGGTGTCGTGCATCCAGCCCATGTTCCATTTGTGGGTGAAGCCCAGTCCACCCTGCGCGGCAGGCGCCGTCACCCCGGGCCAGGCGGTGGATTCCTCGGCGATGACCATCACGCCCGGGTGCCGGCTCGCCAGCAGTGCATTCATGCGTTGCAGCAGGGCGACCGCTTCCAGATTCTCCCGTCCGCCGTGCGCGTTGGCCAGCCATTGGCCCTCGGCGCGGCTGTAATCGCGGTAAAGCATCGATGCCACCGCGTCCACGCGCAGCCCGTCGACATGGAAGCGCTCTATCCACTCCAGCGCACTGCCGATCAGGTAGCCTGCCACTTCGTTGCGGCCGTAGTTGTAGATCAGGGTGTCCCAGTCTGCATGGACGCCTTCGCGCGGGTCTTCGTGCTCGTACAACGCTGTGCCGTCGAAACGCTGCAGGCCATGCGCATCGTCAGGGAAATGAGCGCTGACCCAGTCCACGATGACGCCGACACCGGCCTGATGGCAGCGATCGACGAAGCGTGCGAAGGCTTCGGGCGATCCATGCCGTGCCGTGGGTGCGTAGATGCCCAGCGGCTGGTAGCCCCACGAGCCCCCGAACGGGTGTTCATTGACCGGCAGCAGTTCGATGTGGGTGAAGCCAAGCGCACGCACATGAGGCACCAGCTGCTCGGCCAGGGCGTCCCAATCGAGCAGCGCGCCGGACTCATCGCGCCGCCACGAGCCGGCGTGCAGCTCATAGATCGACAGCGGGGCGTTGCGCCACGCCTCGCGCTGCTGCATCCATGCGCTGTCCTGCCACGGGAACGCCGCGGCAGCCGGAACGCGCGACGCGGTCGCCGGGGCGAGCTCGGCCCAGCGGGCCATCGGGTCGGCTTTGTCGAGCAGTTGCTGGCCATGGCAGTCGGTGACGCGGTACTTGTAACGCGCGCCGGCCTGCACGCCGGGCACGAACAGTTCCCAGACACCGGCCTGGTGGCGCAGCCGCATCGGATGACGCTGTCCGTTCCAACCATTGAAGTCACCGACCACGGCCACCCGCTGTGCATTGGGGGCCCATACCGCGAAGCGGACCCCGTCCACGCCCGCGCAGGTCATCGCCACTGCGCCCAACGCCCGCATTGCATCAGCGTCGCCTGCGCTTACGCGCTGCAGCAGGCGGTCATCCAACAGCAGGCCAAAGCCGTAGGCATCGTGGGTGTACTCGTCCCCATCGGGCCAGCCGATGTGCAACTGCGCCGGGCGCCCCACGCCGGCCAACCCCGCTTCAAACACGCCGGGCAGCGCCGTCGGCTGCATCGTGACCCACGGCGCGTCGTCCACCGGGCGCGCCGCAACATGCAGGGCGCCAGGCATCAGCACACGCAGCAACGGGCTGCCGGACACACTCTGATGCCAGCCCAACCAGGCAAATGCATCTGCAGGCTTCCCGGCGGCCACCGCCTGCAGCGACGCGGGCAGTGGCACGGCGTCTTCCCCCTGCTCTTCGATGATCGGTGACACGCAGGCCGCAGGTCCGTGGGGTGCACCCAGTTCCATCGTCATGCGCAGGCTCCCTGCGCCTGCTTGTACAGGGCCAGGTAATGCCGGCCGGCGACGTCCCAGCCACTGGGCCTCAGCATCGCCGCACGGCGCATCGCCTTCAGCAGGCCAGGCAGTCGGAATGTGCGCATCGCGCGTTCCACGCAGCGGCGCATGCCATCGGCAGTGGCCTGGTCGAACAGGAAGCCGGTCACTCCATCGTCGACCGTATCCACCAGACCACCCGTTGCATGGGCAATGGGCAGGCAGCCAAAGCGCTGTGCGTACATCTGGCTCAGCCCGCAGGGTTCGAACCGCGAGGGCATCAACAGGAAGTCGGCCCCGGCAAACATCTGCCTGGCCAAGCCTTCCTCGAAACCGATATAGGCGCCGACCTGCCCTGGGAAACGTCGCGCCAAGGCGCGCACCTGCGCTTCCACCTGTGGCTCGCCACCGCCGATCACCACCAGCTGGCCGCCAGCGGCGATGATCTGGGGCGCCACCTCACAGGTGATGTCCAAGCCCTTCTGGTGCACCAACCGGGAAACCACCGCAAACAACGGGCCCGATCCTGGCCGTAACGCGAAGGCCTCGCGCACGCTGGCGGCATTGTGGCTGCGTCCTTCGCAGCGGTGCACGCTGAAATGCGCACTGAGGTACTGGTCATTGCGCGGATCCCAGCTGGCATCGATCCCATTGACGATCCCGCTGAGGTGCCCGCCGGCGGCGCGATCGGCCAGCAAGGCGTGCAACCCACAGCCATCGGCCTGTGCAGTGATCTGCTCGGCGTAGCGCAGACTGACCGTGTTCAAGCGGGTCGCGTTGACGATGCCGCCGCGCAGGAACGACAACTGGCCGTGGAAGGTCAACTCGTGCAGGTGCGCTTCGGGAATGCCCAGCGACGGCGCCTGGGACAAGGGAAACAGGCCTTGGTAGGCAAGATTGTGGATGGTCAACAGGCTGGGGACCTGGGTACCGTTCCAACGCAGGTAAGCGGCGGCAAGCGACGAGGGCCAGTCATTGAGGTGCAGCAGTTGCGGGGACCAGCCGACTTCGCCACGCCCGGCGGCGATTTCAGCGGCGGCATGGGCCAGCGTTGCAAAGCGCACCGCATTATCCGCCCACGCCTGTCCCTGTGCATCGACGTAGGGGCTGCCTTCGCGATCGAACAACGCCTCGTTCAGCAGCACGTAAACCGGCAGTCCGTCATCCTGCTCTGCACGGGCCAGCACGCACGGTGGCAAAGCCCCGCGCGCCATGATGTCACCCACCACCTGCAGCCCACGCAGCCGCTGCAGCACCGCCGGGTATCCCGGAATCAGCACGCGGACATCGCAGCTGCCGCGCAACGCCCGCGGCAACGAAGCGGCGACATCACCCAGCCCTCCGGCCTTGATGAAGTCGGCCATCTCCGAGACGACGAACAGCACGCGCTCGCCGCGCTGCGCGTGCATCGAGCCACCAATGAAGCGACCGCGGACATCGCGCCGGCGATGGCGACGCAGCTGCAGCCGTGTCTCCGGAGCCGCTGGTACGCCCGCGTAAGTAGAATCGACAACTGCGTTCATGGGGCACGCTCACGAAAAAGAGAAACAGCCGGGCACCGCGTTCAGCACGAACGCGAAGGGTTCAGTTGGCAGGTCAACGCAGGACGTGGGGGACGCCGGCGGCGGTACATCGCAAATCTATACCTGCACTGAATCAAGCAGCCGTGAATATCAGGCGATGGCTTTGTTACTGCACAGCCGCGCCGCATGCGCTTGCTGGATCCGCACGCCACTTGCGTTGGTGAAAGGCAGGCGCGAGCGCCACATTGCCCGGTCAGCGCGCACCAATGAACAGTTCAGGATCGATGCGTTCAACGATCGAGGCGCTTGCGCCCATCGGCTGAAACGGCAGCACCATGGCGCCTCGCCGCGCGGTAATGGGCCGGGCTCTGCTGGGTCTGGCCGCGGAAATGGCGACGGAACGATTCCTGCGAGCCGAAGCCTGCGCGTTCTGCCACCCATTGCAACGGGCGGTCGGTGGTTTCCAGCAACTCCCGGGCCAGCGCGATGCGCTCGCGGATCAACCAGTCAATCGGCGACAACCCCGTGGCTTCGAGGAACTGCCGCTGCAGCGTACGCTGGCTCAGCGCGGCCTGCTCTGCCAGGGTCTTGAGACAGTGCGGGCCGTGCAGGTTCGCGCGCACGCTCTCCATCAGCTGCGACAGCCGGCTGGGATCGCCACCGGCGATCGCCCGCGGCACGCGTTGGCTGCGATCGGCATCACGCCAGGGCGCGAGCACCAGGCGCTCAGCGACCAGGTTCGCCACCCGCGTTCCATAATCCTTGCGCACCATGTGCAGCATCATGTCCATGCCGGTCGCCGAACCGGCCGAGGTAATCACATCACCCTGGTCGACATACAGCACATCCTCGCGGACATCGATACGCGGAAAGGCGCGCGCCAATTGCTCCAACAGGCGCCAATGGGTCGTGGCCGGACGGCCGTCGAGCAACCCGGCCCAGGCCAGCACGAAGGCTCCCGAGCAGATCGAAGCGATGCGACTGCCGCGACGGTGCGCGCGCTGCAAGGCCTCCAGCAGTGCCTGCGGCGGCCGCTCTTGGGGATCGCGCCAACCGGGCACCAGCACGATGTCTGCATCTTCCAGGGCCTCCAGGCCGGCAGGCAGCTGTACCTGCGCGCCGCCGAGCATGCGCACCGCACCTGGCTCGCCAGCACAGAGCACGCTGCGATACCAGGCCACGTCGAGCTCTGGCCGCACCGGGGCAAACAGCCCTACTGCACAGCCGAACTCGAAAAGCCCCTGGCCATGGCAGGCAACGATCGCCACCAGTGGTGCATCAGCAGTGAAGGAAGCGCGGTCCATGCCTGCATCCTAGACAATGCCGCTTGCCGCGGGCGGGGCCGCGCGTGCTTTTGAGATTACCAACGGTCATGACCTTGGCGTGATCTGGCGGATGCGTGACGCCTATGTGACTGGCTGGCTACGGCGCCACGGCCTGCAATGGAGACACCCACCCAGAGGCCTCCAATGCACGCCCTGCCCATCGCCACCGACTTCTCCCGTTCCCGCATGACCCCACATCTGCAACGTCTGGCCGTCGCCGTCGCCGTTGCCATTGCCTGCAGCCACGCCACGCTGGCCCAGGCACAGGCCACGTCGCAGGCGGCGGCTGGGACGGCGACCAGTGCAGCTTCCAGCCCGGCGACGCTGGATGCGGTGTCGGTCACCGGCAAACGGCTGTCCGATGCCGTCCAGGCCATCGGCACCGACGAGATCACGGCTACCGTTGCCATCACCCGGCAGGCCCTGCTGTCGGCGCCAGCCGGTGTCACCGGCCTGAAGATCCTCGAGTCACTGCCGGGTTTCAATGTGCAGGCCAACGATGCGCTGGGCATGTACGAGTTCGGCAACTCGGTTTCGGTGCGTGCGTTCAACTTCCAGCAGATCGGCTTCGTTCTCGATGGCGTCCCGATGGGCCGCAGCGACCAGTTCGGTGGCAGCCCGATCTACCGTTACGTCGAGAACGAAAACCTGCAGTCGGTCACCGCGTCCAGTGGTGCCGGCGATGTCAGCCTGCCCAGCTACGCTTCGCTCGGCCCCATTGTGCGCTATGCCACCACCCCCCCGGCCAGCGAAGCCGGCGGGCGCTTCAGCCAGACCTTCGGCAGTGACGGTCTGGAACGCAGTTTCCTGCGACTGGATCTGGGCGAACACGGCGGCTGGTCCGGCTACATCAGCGGCTCGCGCACGAAGAGCGACCTCTGGCGTGGTCCGGGCTACATCAAGCGTGACCATCTGGAAGGCAAGCTGCGCTATGCCTTCAGCGGCGGCGGCGCGCTGACCTTCACTACGCTGCATAACGATTATTTCGATTACGACTCGCCTTCCATCAGCAAGGCGCAGTACCTGGGCACGGCCAACGATGCCTTCGGCCGCCGTGGCCGGGACTTCGCCTATCTTGGCAAGGTGCCGCAGCTTCCGGCGACCACGCCCGGGATCGCGTACTCCAATGCGCTGCACAACCAGTACTACAAGTTCGCGGTGAACTCGCGCAGCGATCATCTGTATGGGATCAACCTCGAGCTGCCCATCGCCGACCACGTCGACCTCGATGCCACCGCGTACTACGAGGACAAGGGCGGCTACGGGGTTTCACCGGAAGCCTATGCAACCTCGCTGGCCTCGCACAACGCCCAAGCCGCGCAGTACCCGGAGCTGGCCGATCCACGCGGCATCCAGTACGGCCTGTCGGGGATCAGTGGTACCCGCAAGGGGCTGACCAGCCGGCTGGACTGGCGGCTGGGCGATGCCCATACGCTGAGCGCGGGGCTGTGGCTGGAGGACGACGCCTACCACCGCACGCAGCGCCGCTACAACGTGGCCGACGGACATCCCGATGGTGCCGTGCTCTACGACGAAGTGGTCCATTACCAGCGCGATTACCGCTCGCAACGCACGACCCGCCAGTTCTACCTGCGCGATACGGTGTCCCTGCTCGATGACCGCCTTCGCCTGGATGCAGGCTTCAAGTCAACCGCCATCGACTACCGCATTGCCGGCTTCCGCAATCCAGCTGACTACATCAACCGGCGCCAGCCGCGGATCACCGACCGCTGGGACGATCATTTCCTGCCGCAGGTTGGCGCGGTCTTCAACCTCAACGAGAGCGAGCAGCTGTTTGCCTCCTACTCGGAAAACCTGGCGCTGCCACGCGGTGCTGATGACATCTATTCCGCGGCCAGCCCCACCGTGCCGGGACCGGAAGCCGAAACCGCGGGGAACTGGGAACTGGGCCTGCGCACCAACCGTGGCACCGTCAATGCCTCGCTGGCGCTGTACCAGACCCGTTTCGACAACCGACTGCAGGCCTACGCCGCACCGGTGCCGGGCAGCACCACCACCGAAACCTTCTACCAGAATGTCGGCGGGGTCAAAGCCCATGGCGTGGAGGCAAGCGCGCAGTGGAAACCCAACGCCCTGGAAGGGCGCATCTACTTCAACGGCAACGTCTCTTACAACGTGGCCGAGTTCGAGGACAGCTTCGCCACGTTCGCCATCAAGGGCAATGCAGTACCCGACTCCCCGCGTTGGGTGTTCCAGGGCGGCGCCACGTGGGAGCTGGCTGACTGGGCACTGCTGCACCTGGGGGCACGCAGCCTCTCACGCCGTTACAGCAACCTGACCAACAGTGAGTCAATCGGTGGCTACACCGTGTACAGCGCCTATGCAGATTTCGGCAATGACTGGCACTGGGGCGAGCTGCGCGACATCAAGGTACGCCTGAACGTCGACAACCTGTTCGACCGCGATTACCTGGGCACCATCACCGCCACCACCAACACGGCCGCCACCTTCCGGCCAGGGCCTGCGCGCACCGTGCAGTTGACCGTGTCCACCGCGTTCTGATCGCCCGACGCGGTGCCACCTGCGGTGCCAGATTGCCCACGGCGGATACGCCCAGGCCCTGCAGCGCTGGGGCCTCGCCGATGAGGCCGTGCCGCAGGCGCAGACCAATCCCCCTGGGTTGGGCGCACCGGCGGCCGCTGCGCCCTGAAGCAGGAGGGCGCCGGGCAGCAGCCGGTGCGGGCGGTTCAACGCTGCCGTTCAATCGCGGCGGCGACGCGCCGCTGCAGGGCCTCGCGCACGACGCCGGCCACGTCGGTATTGTCGATGTAGCGGCCGTCGTTGAGCCCGACGTGGTCGCGGTAGCCGGGATCGGTGCCCTTCACCCGCGCGGCGAACAACTCGGCGCCCGCTCCGTTCGCCCACAGCGGTACCAGGGCGTTGGAATGGTTGCCCGTTGGACGGAAGCTGAAGCCCGGCAAGCGCCCCTTGCCGTGGTTGACGACCGGCTGGAAAGGCTGCTGCTGTGCGTCCGGGCCCATGGGCAGGCTGTTGTCATGGTCGGTGGTGACGATGAGCAGGTTCTGTTCCCAGCCGCCATTGGCCTCGATCCAGGCAACCACCACTTCCACGGCACGATTGAAATCGGCGGTTTCTTCGATCAGCCGGCCGTACTCGGGCTCGTCGGTGCAGGTGCCGTAGTGCCATTCGGTGCCACAGGCGCTGGTATGGGCCGACCAGTCCGTGGCCCCACCTTCGATCATCAGGAACAACCCCTGCGTGGAGCGGCGCTGCAGGTGGGCCAAGGCGCCGCGGGTCATCATCGCCAGGTCCGGCACGCTGCCGATCTGCCGCACGCCCGAGGGTTGCGCCGGATCGGCACCGACCACCTCGGCCTGCCGTGCCTGTTGCAGCGTGCGCGCGACCTGGGCGACCCCGATCAGCGGCTGCGCCACCTTCAGTTTGCCCGAGGCCAGATCGGCGAATTCCGCCCGGCTGCGCAACAGTCGCCACGGACCAGCCGGGTTGTTGCCGATCACCGCGCCGCGCTCAAGCTGCTGCCAGTCCTGTTCCGCCACGAACTCCCACTGCGATTCGCAACCCGCGGCCGCCGTACCCTGCAGCGCGGCGTCGCAGTGCTGGCCGTTGACCGAGTAACCCGGCCCGCCGGCGCCCATCACCAGGTCCAGGTGGCCCTGGGCAAGCATCTGATGGGCCAGGCCGTGGTAATCGTTACGCGACACGTTCTGCGCAGCGAACGCGGCAGGCGTCGCATGGGAGAAAGGCACCGTGGTCACCACACCGGTGGCCAATCCGGCGCGCTTGGCCCACAAGGTGCTGTACTCGAGCACGGCGCCGTTGTTATCGACGTTGATCGCGTTGTTGTACGACTTGTGCCCAGAGGACAACGCCGTTCCAGCGGCCGCGCTGTCGGTGGCGACGGCGGCGGAGTACTGGTAACCCACGAAGGGCAGGTCGGCGGCGGGCACTGGCGTGGTTTCCCAGGCGCGTTGCGGGTCGTACCCAATGTGCTGGCTGCTGTCACCGGTCGGCTGGTTGCTGCTGTTCAACGGATAGGTGGTAACCCCGTAACGCTGTGGAAACGCGGCGTAAGGCGCACCCTGGCGGCTGCCGTACTGCCAGTAAGCGGTGGCATCCCAGGTCCCCCAGCCAGCGCCGTCGTTGATCATCACGATGATGTTGCGCGGCGCGGCAGCCGGCGCACTGGCCGCCGCCCCCACAGGAAGCAGGGCCGCCAGCAGCGGCAGCATCAGGCGCAGGCGATTGCGCAGGCGTGGCGCGCGGTGCGCGCGAGCAGATTCAGCAGGCATGGGCATTCAACTCTCAACGGCAGGACTGTCCGGCACAGCACCGGCGCGCGTCGTTATACAGTTACATTGTTACAGGTAGACGATGGCGTTGCGTTCATGGCACGGCGTTGACATGTGCTGGGCCACGCTGGAGTCCTCGCCAAGGACGTCCAACCGATGCCGATCCCACGCCCTGCCCCTGCTGCGTTCTGCCTCGCTGCATTTGCTGTCCTCGGCGTCTCGGCCACCGGCTGCTCGCGCGATGCCGACCGCGGCAGTGGCAGCCGCCAGCCGGCCCCGGCCGGCATCGCCAGTGTGGTGCCGGAACCGATCTATGCGGAAAGCCGCCCGGGGGTTGCCATCCGCCCGGTCGCCGGTGTGCAGGTGGAGGACAACTTCAAGCGCAGCTACCTCGGTCTGGACAGCTGGAAGCTGTTCGCCCCACGCGACAGCCTCGGCATGCCACTGGTGGCAATCGTGCTGGAAGGCTCCGATGAGGTAACCGCCGGCGAACTGCGGATTGGACGCAGCGATGAAGACACCGCCGTGAGCGATTGCATGAGCCTGCCCGCCGAAGCCAGCGGCCCTGCACGCACGACCACCATTGATGGGGTTGAGTTCATCCACTACCCGGCCGGCGATGCCGCCATGAGTCATTACGTGCAGGCCGACAGCTATCGGGGCCTGATTGGCGAGCGCTGCTATGCCATCGACCTGCTGGTCAGCGGCACACGGCCGGAGGTCTACAGCCCGGCACGGCAACCGCCGTTCAGTGTCGACGACGCCAAGGCCCGGCTGCGGCAGGTGCTGGCCGCCGTGTACTGGCAACACTGACGGCACGCCGCCTGACCCGTGCGGTAGTGTGCGCTTGACGCCGTGCGACACTTGTCGCACAGTGGCGACACACGTCAAACGAGCCCGTGCCATGACCGCCCCTGTGCCACCGCCTGCCCCGTCCAATGCCGAACTGGAGTTGCTCAAGTGCCTGTGGCGAAACGGCAGTTGCAGCGCGCGCGAACTGCACACTGCCGTGGCACCGGTGCTGGACTGGTCCTACTCGTCCACCCGCAAGACATTGGAACGGATGGTCGACAAAGGTCTGGCGAGCGAGCGCAGTGCGCATGGGCTCAATGTGTACAGCGCCGAGGTTGGAAAGGTCGCGACGCTGGCCGCGCTCAGCGCCGACTTTGCGCGTCGCGTGCTGGAGCTGGACGGCGCCCTACCGGTCCAGGCCTTCGCTGACAGTCGCCTGCTCAGCGAAACGGATCTGAAGCAACTGGAAGCGCTGCTGGTGCCCGGCCCCCGCAAACATGACGGTGCGTGATGGATCTGCACCCCATTGTTTTCTGGTTGAGCCAGGCGCTGGCCAGCCTGGTGATGGCCGCAGCGGTGCTCGGCCTGGGTCGGTTCCTGCAACGCCGCGGCGGTATCGCCGACGGTGCCCGGGGTTACTGGCTCGGTGCGTGGGCCGTGGCTGCGATCGTGCCGCTGGCGGTGGCCTTGCTGCAGTGGGCAGCACCGGCCGCGGTGCCGGCGTTGCCGGTCGCGCTGCCCCTGCCACAAGCGCTGGAAACCAGCAGCATAGTGGCACCGCCCAGCACCATGGCCTTGCCATCGACCCGCGCCTGGCCCGGTCTGGGTGGGGTGCTGCTCGGCCTTTACGGCTTGGGGTTCGCGGTTGCCGCATTGCGCTGGGGCCATGGCGCCTGGACGGTGGCCCGCTTGCGCAGGCTGTCCACGAAACTGCACACCGGCGACTTGCCGGGCGCCCGCTGTAGAGCCCAAGCGCAGCGCCTGCGCGCGCAGGGCATCTCACTGCGCGTCACGGAACAGGCGATCACCCCGTTTGCCACGCGCTGGCCTTCACCCGGCATCGTGCTGCCGGCCGACGCCGTGCACCGCCTGGATGATGCCGGCCTGAGCCTGGTGATTGGCCATGAGGCCGCCCACCTGCGCCTGCGCGATCCACAACGCGCGCTGCTGATGGCTGTCGTCGGCGCGGTGCTGTGGTTCAACCCCTTCCTGCGCCTGTTGGAACGGCAGGTGCAGTTGGCCTGTGAACTGCGCTGTGATGCGCACGCCCTGCGCGGCGATGCCGATGACGGTCATGCGTTGGCCACGGCCTACGTGCAGACGCTGCGCCGCTATGCAGCAGCCCCTGCCCCATCCAGTGCACTCAGCCACCGCGGCTTCACCGCCCATGCCCTGCGCATCGGCCACATGCTGCGCGGCGGTGCAGCCGGCACGCTGTCAGTACCACAACGCCTGGGGGCGGCGGCCGCAGGCCTGGTGCTGGCCGCGTTGGTCGGTGGCATGCAGCTGTTGCCAGCGATGGCGGCCAGCAACCCACCGGCGTCTGCGACCGGAGATGGTGCACTGCCTGTCACCCCCCGCACCGCTGCGCCGCGCGCCGATGACCTGGGCACCGGCGCTGGCGCCACCGCTCCGGCACGACTGGCCCTGGCCGCGCCGCTGGCCACGTTGCGCGTCACCGGTCACTTCGGTGACAACGGCGGTCCACGCGCCAGCGCACACCGCGGCATGGACTTCGGTGCGCGGGTCGGAACGCCGGTGCTGGCGCCTGCGGCCGGTACGGTCATCGCCGCAACTGATGACTACCCCGGCGGCCCGCAGTATGGACGCGTGGTGGTGCTCGACCACGGCGATGGTTGGCAGACCCTGTACGCCCACCTGGACAGCTACCAGGTGCAGGTCGGCCAGCAGGTCACCGTCGGCGATCCCATTGCGCGGGTCGGCCGCAGTGGCAAGGTCACCGGCCCGCACCTGCATCTGGAAGTACTGCATCACGGCCAGCGCCTCGACCCGCAGACGCTCCTGCAGTAACCCGGCGCGGGCGCAGCCAGAGCGCCGTGCCCGCGCGCTCCGCCTCAACTTCCCTGCGTGACACCCCGGCCTGCCCCTGTGTGGCGGGGCGGCAGCGCGCGCGTCCATGGTCAACACGGAGTCGTCCACCATGCCTGCCCACTGTCCTGCCGCGGCCACTTTGCTGTGCCGTCCCCAGCGCCTTCGGCGCACCACCCTGCTTTCGGCATTGGGCCTGGCCCTGCTGCAACCCGCTGCCGCAACGCCGGCGCCTCCGCCTCCGCAAACACCGCCCACCACCGATCTGGACGCTGTCACGGTGACCACCCAGCGCTACGAAGCGCGGCGTGATGACACCGCCTCACGGATCGTCATCGATCGCAAGGCGCTTGGCCAGTACGGCGATACGCAACTGATCGACGCCTTGCGCCGCCTTCCCGGCGTCACCCTGGGCACGCCAAGCCCGGGCGGCGGCGCAAGCATCGCGCTGCGCGGCATGGGCGCCGGCTACACCCAGCTGCTGGTGGATGGTGAGCCACCGCCAGCGGGTTTCAATCTGGACGCACTCACGCCGGAGCAGGTGGAACGCGTGGAAATCATCCGCGCGGCCACCGCCGACCAGCGTGCCGAAGCGATCGGTGGCACCTTGAACATCGTCCTGGCAGCAAGCGCTCGGACACCCGGCGACACGCTGCGCGCCACATGGGCCACGGCCAGCAATGGCACCCATGTTCCCACGCTGGCCTGGGAACGATCGCGACACACGTCGGGGCGGGACGTGGGGCTGGTAGTAACTGCCAACCGTCGCGCTTTTGAAGTGATCGAGCACGGCGGCGAACGCGGCGAAGACCCCGCCGGCAATACCGTCCTGGCCCGGACCACGCAGCTGCGCGCTGTCGGTGCACGCGAACGCCTCAACCTCGCCCCCACCCTGGACCTGCAGTTGGATGAGGACACCACCTTGCGCCTGCAGGGCACGGCCGAAGGCAGCCGCTTCACCCGCACCACCGACATCGCGTGGGACACCACGCTGGGACCACCCCTGCGCCATGCTCGTTATCGACAACGCACGGCGCTGGACGTCGCGGTGCTGCAGACCAGCGCCCGCTGGCAACGGCAGCTGCACGACGGTGGCAGCGTCCAGGCCCGCTTCGCGGTCGGTGGCAACCGCGAACGCAGCGCCTGGCGTGAGCTGGCCCACGATGACCAGGACCGCGCCAACCTGCTCGACCACACCGATGCCACCCTGCGTGTCCACACGCTCTCCAGCAGCGGCCATCGGCAATGGCTGGGCGCGACGCAGCACACGGTGCAGGTGGGCTGGGAAGCCAGCCTGGATCGGCGGCGTGATGCCCGCCGGCAATCGCTGCACTACTTCGGTACAGAGACCGACAGCCTGCTCGACCTCGCCTTCGATGCGCAGGTGCGCCGCTACGCGCTGTACGCGCAGGACGAGTTCAAGCTGGGCAAGCGTGCATCCCTGTATGCCGGCGCGCGGCTGGAACGGATCGAAAGCCGTGGTGATGGCAGCGGCCTGACCCCGGTCAGCACCGGTCGGCAGGTCGCTTCGCCCATCCTGCAGACCCTGTGGCGCCTGCCCGGCACGAATGCGCCGAGGCTGCGGGCCGCACTGACCCGGACTTTCAAGGCGCCGACCCTTGGCCAACTCAGCGCGCGTCCCTACACCAACAGCAACAACCGTCCGCTCGACCCGGACATCGTCGGCAACCGACAGTTGCGTCCTGAACTGGCCACCGGCCTTGACCTGGCCTATGAACGCGGCAGCGGCGAAGGCCGGCGCCTGAGCGTCGGCGGCTACCTGAGGCGGATCGAAGGGGTGATCCGCGATGACCTGCGACAGCGCGACGGCCGCTGGATCAGCCAGCCGGTCAACGGTGGCAACGCCACGGCGTGGGGGCTGGAGCTCGACGGCGGGCTGCCCTTGCCGGCGCTCTGGCAAGGCGCACCGACGGTGGATCTACGCTATAGCGCTACGCGTACGTGGTCACGGGTCAAGCAGGTCAGTGGCCCGTGGAACCTGCTGCCGGACCAGACCCGCTTCATTGCCAGCGTTGCTGCGGACGTGCGCCATTCAGAGCGCTGGAGCTGCGGTGCAGCATTCACCTACACCAGCAGTGCGCGCATCCAGACCAGTGCCACGCTGCTGGAGCACGAGGCGGCCAAGTCCTTGCTCGATCTGTATGTGCTGTGGCGGGCCACGCCGGGGCTGCGCCTGCGGCTTTCGGTCAACGACCTGCTGCGCGACGGTCCGGCCAGCGGCGCGACCACGACGCTGGATGGGCTGCGCGAACACAGCTGGCGGCAACGCCGCGGTACGGCCCTGTGGCAGGCACAGCTGGAGACCAGCTGGTAAAGGCGTCGGCTGCCCCTTCAGGCGCGCAGGCGTTCACACGGCAGCGCCGCGACAATGGCGATAGTGGATGCTCCTGTCCCTGCCTGTGCTGCCCATGCCCCTGCTTCGCGCGCGCCTGCAGCGCTGGCCACGCCCCGCCCGCATCGCGGTCACCGTCGTGGCCGCGCTGTACCTGCTGTACCTCTGCGCCGGCAATGTGTTCCTCAACACGCCGCTGTTCGATGCAGTGACTGACCGCAAGCCGGAAAAGTTCCATATGGACACCGGGCCAGCGGTCACCTTCTGGCCCGGCTACGTGATGGCGTGGAACGTGCGCATGCGCGGCCATGTCAACCATACCGTCTATGTACTGAGCGCTGACCGCGCCAGCGCCCGGCTGGCGCTGTGGCCCTTGCTGCGCCGTGAGGTCCGCATTCCCTGGCTGCAAGCGTACGGCGTGGAAGCAGACGTGCAGCGGGTCGCCGATGCGATTGCACCTCCGCCGCGCGGTGATCGCGGCTGGACGCTGCGGTTTGATGCCATCGACAGTGACAGCATCCGCAGCGCGCGTTTCGGTGAACTGCGGCTGCGTGGCCGTGGCAGCGGCACGGTGGGCTTCGTCAAGCAGCTGCGCGGCGGCCCGTCCGAGCTGCTGCCATCGCGCGCGGCCTTTGCGCGGGCCGAGCTGCGCCATGGCGAACAGGTCCTTCTGGACCAGGCAACGCTGACGGCAACGTTCCAGTACCCACGGCATTACCGTGACCAGGCACCCGGAGTGCAAAAACTGGGCATCACCAGCGCCACGCTGGAGATCGACGCTCGCAGCCGTGGGATCGCCATCGACACCGGCCACGACCACACCCGTCTGCGTGCTACCGCCGATCACAGTCAATTGCAGGCCCGGCTGGCGCTGGACAAGGGTCGGTTGTCGGCGGGCAGTCGCGGGGTATGGCGGCTGCCGCTGGCTGCCGGCGTCAACGCCCGCAAACGCGGCCTGCTGACGCTGCAGTTGGATGCCGCGCGCGATATCCGGCTGCAGGCGCGACTGCCACGTGATCCAGACACCGGCAGCGAACTGCAGGCAGACCTGCGGCTGGACGGGCGCGCCCTGCCGTTGGAGGTTTCGCCGGCCTTGTTCCAGCGCCTGTCCGGCACGGTAAAGGGACAGTGGCCGTTCGAGTCGCTGAACTGGATCGCCGACCTGTTCGTCCGCAAGCCCTGGTTCCAGTTGCAGG
Organism: Stenotrophomonas sp.; assembly: GCA_032007425.1. Classification (GTDB taxonomy): domain Bacteria; phylum Pseudomonadota; class Gammaproteobacteria; order Xanthomonadales; family Xanthomonadaceae; genus Stenotrophomonas. The sequence goes on along the minus strand of DALZLW010000003.1, from coordinate 24,130 downwards.
GCGCTGGCCTGCTGCAGGCCGATCTGGCGTTGGCCAATGGCCGTCTGCAACCAGGCAGCACGGTCGACGTACCCAAGGTCCAGGCCATCGCCGAGGTGGCCCAGGTGCGCCTGCAGGGCGTCGCCGCTGCGCACGGACGCATCCAGGCCGGCAACCCCGACCAGGCCGACCTGCGCGTCAGCCTGCCGCGGTTCCTGGCCAGTCCGGTCGATGCGCCCGACACGCGCCTGTTCGACGGCCGCGACCTGCAGCTCGCACTGGCCGGTGAGGCGCAACTTGAAGCCCTGCGCAAAGGGATGCGGGCAACCCTGGCGTTCAAGGACGCGCAAGTGCCCGACCTGCGCGCCTACAACCGCTACCTCGGCGGTGGCGCCGTCAGGTTGCAGGCCGGCACCGCCCGGCTCAGTGGGACGATGACCCTGGACGGTCAAGGCCGCATCGGTCGCGGCAGCATCGACCTGCACGGCAAGGGCGCCCGCCTCCAGGTCGCCGGGCTCGCCCTGGCCGGCGATGCCCATCTGCGTGGGCGCGTGCAGCGCGCCGATTTCGACCAGAAGCAACTGGACCTCAGTGGCAGCCAACTGCAACTGCGACAAGTGCGGGTAGGCGAAGACAGCGCCGCGCCAAGCGACTGGTGGGGGACGCTGGATGTCACCCGCGGGCAGATCGATGCGACCACGCCGTTCCAGGTCGATGCGCAGGCCAGGCTGCAGTTGCGCGATGCCGGGCCGATCCTGGCCGTGTTTGCCGAACGCAGCGACTACCCGCGCTGGGTGCTGGGCCTGCTGGACGCGGGCCAGGTACAGGCCGACAGCCGCCTGCGCTGGCGGCACGGGCAGCTGCTGCTGGACGAACTGCTGGCCGAGAACAAGCGGGTCGCACTGCGCGCCCGCCTGGCCGTGGAGCGCGGCGACCCCGGCAAGCGCCGCGGCGATCTCTACCTGCGTTGGGGCGTGCTGGGTGCCGCAGTGGAACTGGACGACACGCAACGCCGGTGGCATCTGGCCGGCGCGCGGGACTGGTACGACGCACGCCCGCCCCTGTTACCCGCGGCAAGCATGCCCAACGCCACCACCGACTAAGGTGGTTCAACGACAGGCGTCATGGATGCGGTCATCCCACAGCCGTGTGAGTGCGAAGCTGCGGTGATGCCCAGCGGCGCGATACGCCGCGTCCCGTTGGGCCTTCACGGCAGCGCAGGCCTGCCGGTTCTGCTCGATGCTGATGTGTGCCCATTGCCCGGCCGGTGCGGGAGCCGCCGCCGTGGTACCTCGACCCCGGCCACGGGAACGGCTGGCCTGCGGGCGGTTGCGCGCATCCATCTCGCGCTGTATAGCGCGCAGTCGCCGGGCATTGGCACGCCGCGTCGCCGGGTCGACCGGTGTTGGCGACGGCCAGTGCTTGAGGGCAGTCCCACCCACGCAGGGCTGGGACTGGTAACTTACCCCGCCCGGCGTGGCGCACTTGAACACCTGGGCCTGTGCAGTCACTCCAAGCAGCAGCGTCACCAGCAAGCTGCAGCCATGCCGTGTCTTGCTCGATGCCCGCACCTGCGTCTCTCCCGATGGACGCAGGCAGTGTAGCTGCAACGCCCTGCGCCGGGCCCGCCCAGCGGCCACGGCGCGGCGTTCCCCTACCTTGTCGCGGCGACCTGGCCCGGCGTCAACCGGGCAGCCAGCCACCGCACGCCGCAGCCGTCTGCGCGGGTGAATCGACGGATTGCGCGGGGGCGCAATGCTGCAACAGGGTGCCATGCAGGCGCGCCAGCACGGGCCCGCCATCATGCTGCCTGGCCCACGCCTGCAGCGCCCCGCCCAGGCGCTCGAAGCGCTGGCGGGTGCGCTGGTGGTAGCCCGCTGGCTGGCCATCCAGCTCGGCAATCACCGATGCCGTTGCCCGCTCGATGCCAGAGGCATCGTCCGGAGCCAGGCGAAGCAGGCCTTCCACATAGATCACTCCCCACTGCACGCGTGTAGCCGGGCCCTGGGCCCCTTCATAGGCTTGCCGCAGCCAGTCGATGGCCGCCGCCCTGTCACCGCGCGCCTCGGCCAGCTCGGCCAGTTCGGGCATGTAGTAATAGGGCGTGGCGCTGCGCGGCAGCTCGGCCAACAACAACGCTTCGGCCGCCGGATCATCGCCGGCCTGCCGCAACGCATAGGCCGCCGTGCTGATCGTCGCCTGGCGCGCGTGGGCATCCACGGTCGCCGCATCCAATGCCGCCACCCGCGCCTTGACCTGCGCGACCAGCGCCTGCGGCAACGGGCCTGTTGGCTGCGCTTGCCGTTGCAGGGCCAGCGCGGTGATGGTCCGCGACAACGCATCATCGGCACGATCACCGCGCGCCTGGTCTGCCTGCTCCAGCGCCGCCAGCAACTGCGCAGCGAGCGCCTGCCGTTGCACGTCGGTCGAAGCGACCCGTGCAACCAGGGCGGCGCCCTGGTAACCCAGCAGTTCGCGGTTGCTACGTACCTCCGCCGGTGCCGCCAGGACGGCATGCAAGGTCTCCTCCAACCGCGCCGCGTCCACAGTGCCGGTATCGGATGCGGCCGCAGCCGCCAACAGCACGAAGCGGTGCTGCTGCGCTGGCAACGGCGCTGCCCTGGCCAAACGTTGCAGGGTCTGCGGCAGGGCGGCACTGTCCAGCAGCCGGTTGGCATCCACGTCCCACCCGTAGTCAGCCAGCACCTGCCAGTCTTCGGCCGATACCCCGGCAGGATCGGCCAAGGCCGCTCTCAGGGTGTCGGCCACGGCGCTGCGGCGGCCCGCTGCCACGGTCAGCGCGCGCGTCAACTCTGCAGCATCATTGCCACCGGCGATGCGGGTCAGCTCCCGACGCGCCGGATCAAGCACGATCAGCGTTGGGTAGCCACGAACGCCAAAGCGTTCGCCCCAGGCCTGCGCGCCTTCCTCGTCACCATCCAGATACACCGCCACATACCGCCGTGTCAGCGCGATGAACGCCGGGTCCTTGAACAGACCGGCCTTGAGCTGGTTGCAGGGCGGGCACCAGGCGGCGCCCCAGTACAGCAGCACCGGCTTGCCGCTCGCCGCCGCTTCATTGAAGGCATCGTCCACGTCGCCCTGGCGCCAGTCAATCGCCGCTGCAGCGACCGCCGCCCCTTCCGCATGGTCCGTGGATGGATCATCCGCAGGCGTGCATGCCGCCAACAGGGTGGCCATCAGCAACACAGGCAGGGCAAGGCGCATCAGTCAGCTTCCAGCATATCCACGGAGCATTGGATGATAGGACCGCCAGCGCCCACCATTGATGGCGTCTGGCGATGTGCATACGGCGTGTTGGCATGAGTCGTGCCGCCTGATGCTCCGCCCATACCCTCCAGGGCATGTGCAGGTTGCGTGAAGAAATCGCCACGCAATGTGCGCGGCGCGCAGCGCTCACCGGCAATTTCAATGGGAATTCACAGGGGTTTGGTGCACCATGGAAGCGCACGCCTGCGATGCAGTGCACGTACGCTTCTGTACAGACCGCGACACGGTGGCTGGACTGGACGCCGAACCGCCGCGGGCCCCCCAGTTGTCAGCGCAGGAGTCCGGATGCCCCCGCAGGATGCCACCACCGAGCAAGCCACGCTGTTGCATGGCTCCGCCGGATGTGCACGTGAACCCATCCACACCCCCGGCGCGATCCAGCCGTATGGCATCCTGCTGGTGGTCGATCCGAAGCGCTGGCAGGTGATTGCAGCGGCGGTGGCCGACCCGGCCGTTCTGGAAACCTTCGGCGATCCCGTCGGTTGCCCACTGTCGTCAGTGTTCGACGGCCTGTTGGCGCAGGCGCTGCCCGCCATCCAGGCGGTCGCGATGGAGACGACGCAGTTCCTCGGCTCGCTGGCGCTCGGCCATTTCGGCCGGCACCATGCGCTGGCCCACCGCAGTCCAGAGCATGTGTTGGTCGAGCTGGAACAGCCGATTGCCGGCGAGCCCGGGGCGCTGGAGGACCTGTATCCGGCCATCCGCCGCTTCATGAACGAAATCGAGTCCGCCGCCAGCGTGACCGAGCTGTGCGCCATCGCCGCGACCCACGTCCGCGCGCTGGCGGCGTTTGACCGCACCTTGGTGTACCAGTTCGATGCCGGCTGGAACGGCACGGTGGTTGCCGAAGACCGCAACGGAGTGCTGCCGTCCTACATGGACCTGCGTTTCCCCGAATCGGATATCCCGGCGCAGGCCCGTCGCCTGTACGAGCGCAACAGGGTGCGCCTTATCGCCGACAGCTGGTACCAGCCCGTGGCGCTGCGCCGCGTCGATGGCGCAGCCGACGCGGCGCCGGTCGACCTCAGCCTGAGCGTGCTGCGCAGCGTCTCGCCGGTCCACCTGCAGTACATGCGCAACATGGGCACCGGTGCCTCCATGTCGATCTCGTTGATCCGCGAGGGGCGGCTGTGGGGGCTGATTTCCTGCCACAACCAGGCCGCGCGCCGCGTGCCCTACCATGTGCGCACCGCGTGCGAGTTCATCGGCCAGATCCTGTCGCTGCAGATCGCGCTCAAGGAACGCGCGCTGTCCGTGGAAGAACGGGTGGCGCGCCGCGCCATCCAGGTGCGACTGCTGGCCCGCATGGCCGGTGATGAGGACTTCATGGCGGCACTGGGACGCGATGGGTCCAGCTTGATGGCGCTGACCGACGCCGCCGGTGCGGCCATCCTCCATCGCGATGCCTGCGTGCTGCTGGGCGACTGCCCGCCGAAGGAGCAGGTGCAGGCGCTGGCCCATTGGCTGACCACCCAGAGCGGCGCCGATGAGCTGTTCCACACCCATCAGCTGCCGCAGCGCTGGCCCGAAGGCGAAGGCAGTGCAGCGGTCGCCAGCGGCGTCCTGGCCGTCTCGATTTCGCAATTGCACGACAGCTTTGTCCTGTGGTTCCGGCCAGAGGTCATCCAGACCGTGCGTTGGGGCGGCGACCCACGCAAGCAGGAGCAGGACCGCCCGCTGACCCCGCGCATGTCCTTCGAGGCCTGGAAAGAAACGGTACGCCAGCAGTCGCTGCCATGGCGCGAGGTCGACCGGGACGCCGCGCTGGAACTGCGCGCGGCGATCGTCGACATCGTGCTGCGCAAGGCCGAAGAGCTGGCCGAGATCAACGAACAACTGATCCGCAGCAACAAGGAGCTCGAGGCCTTCTCCTACTCGGTCAGCCACGACCTGCGCGCGCCGTTCCGGCACATCGTCGGCTACTCGGAACTGCTCGGGAGTTCGGCCGGCGACCGCCTGGACAGCACCGAGCGCCGCTACCTGGATACCATCATCGAATCGGCGCACTCCGCCGGCACCCTGGTCGATGACCTGCTCAGCTTTTCGCAGATGGGGCGCTCGACGATGGGCCGCTCCAACGTGGACATGCAGGCCCTGGTCGACGATGTGCGTAGCGGGCTGGTGATGGAACAGCAGGGGCGGCCCATCACCTGGCAGCAGGCGGAACTGCCGAGCATCGAAGGCGACCCGGGCATGCTGCGGCTGGTCTGGCAGAATCTGATCTCCAATGCGATCAAGTTCACCCGCGACAGTGCCGCTGCGCACATCGAGATCGGCTACGAAGCGGGCCAAGGTATGCACACCTTCTTCGTGCGTGACAACGGCTGCGGGTTCGACATGCGCTACGTCAACAAGCTGTTTGGTGTGTTCCAGCGCCTGCACCATAGCGACGAGTTCGAAGGCACCGGCATCGGCCTGGCCAATGTGCGCCGCATCATCGAGCGCCACGGCGGCCAGACCTGGGCCGAGGGCCGCCCCGGCGAAGGCGCCACCTTCAGTTTCTCGCTCCCCTCTGTCCCTGGAGACGCCCCATGAGGGACCTGCGCCCCATCCTGCTGGTGGAAGACAACCCCAACGACGCCGAGCTCACCCTCGCTGCACTGGCCCGTTGCCAACTGGCCAACGAGGTCACCCACGTCCGCGATGGCGTGCAGGCGCTGGACTACCTGCGCAGCAAGGGCCAGTACGAAGGTGCCAATCACGGGGGCCCCGTCGTTGTCCTGCTTGACCTCAAGCTGCCGAAGCTGGACGGCCTGGTAGTGCTGGAACAGATCCGCGCCGATGCCACCATCGGCAGCACACCGGTGGTCATGCTCACCTCATCGCGCGAGGAACAGGACCTGGTCCGCAGCTATGCGCTGGGGGTCAACGCCTTCGTGGTCAAGCCGGTGGATTTCAACGAGTTTTTCGCCGCCATCCGCGGCCTCGGCATGTTCTGGGGCATCACCAACCAACCGCCGCCGTATCGCGCTTCCCAGGACAAGGGCCGCCAACCCGCATGAGCAGTACCTCCGAGGCTTCTCCCATCCGCATCCTGATGCTGGAAGACAGCGCGCTGGATGCCGAACTGATCGGCGCCCAGCTCAAGCGCGCGCACCTGCCCTTCACCAGCGAGCGGGTGTGGACCCGCGAGGCATTCCTCGCTGAACTGGCCAGCAACACCCACGACATCATCCTGGCCGACCACGTATTGCCCGGCTTCGATGGCGACACCGCGCTGACACTGGCCAGCGAGCTGGCGCCGGAGATTCCCTTCATCTTCGTCTCGGGCACATTGACCGAAGAACTGGCCGTACAGGCCCTTACCCGTGGCGCACGTGACTACGTGGTGAAGCAACGGCTGCAGCGCCTTCCCGATGCGGTGGTGCGGGCATTGAAGGAACGCGATGACCGGCGCCTGCGACAGCACGCCGAGCGCGAACTCCATACCAGCCGCGAGCGGCTGCAGCTGATCACCGACGCCCTGCCCGCCTTGATCGCCCACCTGGACATCGAGCACCGCTATCGCTTCGCCAACAACACCTACCGGGACTGGCATGGCCTGTCACCGGAGCAACTCGTTGGCAAGCACATCAGCGAGGTCCTTTCCGCGCCGGTGCTGGCCGAGGTGCTGCCGCACCTCCAGCGCATCCTGGCCGGGGAACGGACGCGCTTCGAGACCGAACTGCCCGTCGCCGACGGCAGCAGCCGCCACCTGCTGGTGGACGGCGTGCCCGAACGCGCCGCCGACGGCAGCGTTACCGGCTACTACACGCTGGCGCGCGACATCAGCGACCTCAAGCGCGCCGAGCAGTCGCTGCGCCAGATCAACGATTCGCTGGAACGCAAGGTGTTCGAGCGCACACGGGAACTGCGCGAAAGCCAGGGCCGGCTGCAGGCCGTGTTCCAGTCCAGCTTCCAGTTGCAGGCACTGCTCGATCCGCAGGGCCATGTGCTGGATGCCAACGTCGCGGCGCTTTCGGCGATCCTGGCCGAGCCCTCCGATGTGGCCGGCAAGCTGTTCTGGCGCTGCCCCTGGTTCGCCCGCAGCGAAGCCGCAGGCGCGATCGTGAACAGCGCCGTGCAGGCAGCGACCGAGGGCAAGGAGAATCGCCACGAGCTGGAACTGGACCTGGTCACCGGCCACCGCAGCTTCGAGTTCTCCTTCCGTCCCCTGCGCGCGGCAGACGGCAGCACCGCGGCGATCGTCGCCGAAGCGGTGGAAACCACCGAACGACGCCTGGCCGAGGAGGCCCTGCGCCAGACCCAGAAGATCGAAGCCGTCGGCCAGCTGACCGGCGGCATCGCCCATGATTTCAACAACATCCTGACCGTCATCGCCGGCAACGTCGAACACGCCAAGCTGCTCAGCGAACGCGGTGGCGGACAGAACGCCCCCGCCTCGCGTGCACTGGACAATGCGCTCAAAGGGGTCATGCGCGCGGCTTCGTTGACCCAGCGGCTGCTGGCGTTCGCACGGCGGCAACCGCTGCGCAACCAGCTGGTCGACCTCAACCAACGCGTCGGCGGCATGGAAGACATGCTGCAGCGCGCGCTGGGCGAAATGATCCAGCTCGACATCCGCCTGTCACCGCAGGTGTGGTGCGTCGAACTGGACCCGGCGCAACTGGAAGCGTCCCTGCTCAACCTGGTCGTCAACGCCCGCGACGCCATGCCGGACGGCGGCAGGCTTTCAGTGGAAACCAGCAATGGACACCTGGACGAGAACGACGCACTGGTCGCACCGGATCTGCCTCCCGGCCGCTATGCCATGCTGCGGGTGCGTGATCGCGGCCATGGCATGGATGCCGAGACCATCGCCCGGGTCTTCGAGCCCTTCTTCACCACCAAGGAAGTCGGGCGTGGTACCGGCCTGGGTCTTTCCATGGTGTATGGCTTTGCCAAGCAGTCCGGCGGCCACGTATTGATCGACTCCCAACCAGGCCAAGGCACGGTGGTGACCCTGCTCTTCCCTGCGTCGTCGCAGCCGATGCCGGAGCCGCGTCCTGCCGAACCAGACGCACTGTCCGAATACGAGCACAGTGATGAAACCGTGCTCGTGGCCGAAGACAACGACGACGTCCGTGCGCATACGGTGGAAACCCTGCGCCAGTTCGGCTACCGGGTGCTGGAGGCACATGACGGTGCCTCGGCGGTGCGCCTGCTGCAACGCCGGGACGCGGAAGTGGACCTGCTGTTTTCCGATATCGTGATGCCCGGCATGACCGGCTGGGAGCTGGCCAGGCAGGCACGCGCGATCAAACCGGGGCTGAAGATCCTGTTCACCTCCGGCTACCCGCGCGACATCGGCACCCGCAGCCCCGATGACCGGCAGGTCCAGCTGCTGCCCAAGCCATTCACCCGCGCGGACCTGGCCACGGCCGTGCGCAGCACCTTGGACGACGCCCAACCGCCGGGCAGTTGAGCACGCGACGCTGACCGCGGCACCGGCAGAATCAAGGTCCCGCACACCCCGACAGGCCACCTGCCCCATGACCTCGCCAGCCCCACGTCCAGACCGCGCAAACCGCCTGCCCTGGCGGCTACGGCGCTGGATGCTGCGGCTGGTCACCCTGGCCGTGCTGGTCGTGGCCATCGGCGCGGCATGGAACAGCCGCTGGGCGCAGGCGCCGCGGATGCTGTGGCACCTGTCACGGATGGCACCTCCCACGGCCCTGCCCGTACCGGTGGATGGGGTCGCCCCGAGGCAGATCGCCGATACCTTCGGCGCGCCGCGCGGCCGCGATCGCCAGCATGCGGGTATCGACATCTTCGCCCGTCGGGGCACACCGATACGCAGCGCGACCAGCGGTATCGTCACGGATGTCAGCGAACGCGGCCTCGGCGGCCGCCAGGTCTGGATCCTCGGTCCTGCACGCGAGCGCTACTACTACGCCCACCTGCAGGACTGGCAGGCCGGTCTGCAGGTCGGTGACATCGTGCAGGCCGGCAGCCAGATCGGTACCGTCGGCGATACCGGCAATGCCAAAGGCACGCCGCCGCACCTGCACTGGGGCATCTATGGCGCCAACGGCGCCTACGATCCGTTGCCGCTACTCAAGGCCACGGCGCCGTGACCCGTTCACCGATGACGCAGGGCAGCGACTGAAAGCAGCGCCAGCGCTACCGCCACGAACAGATACGGCAGGCTGTCAGACACGCGGTAAAGCAGCGTGCCGAGCAACGGGCCAACCACGATTCCCAGGCCCTGCACCGCCGCGACGGTACCCGCGGCGGCACCCTGCTCCGGCGCCGACACTGAATCGGCGGCCAAAGCCTGGAACGAGGGGAAGACAAATCCCATGCCGAACGCGCCGGCCGCATAGGCCAGCAGCAGTTGCCACTGCACCGCGACCAACGCCACCGAGGCAAATCCGAGCGCAGATAGCAGGGCACCCAGCGCGATCCACTGCCTGGGCGATACACGGGTCAGCTTCATCACCAGCACCTGCGCCACGATCAGGCTGGCGCCGACCGCGGTCAGCGCCAGCCCGGCAGCGCGCGCCCCGGCGGCAGGCGCGAGCTGCAACCTGTCAATGGCGAAGAAGCCAACAGTGACCTGGGCAATCGTCACCGACACCATGGCCACGAAGACTGCCAGGAGCGGCAGGCGCAAGCGCGCGTCCAGCCAGCCAAGGCGGGGTGCCGCACTGTCCGGCGCCGGCGGCAATGGCCGCACCGGCAGCCGCCACCACACCAGGGCGAGCGCCAGCAAGGGCAGCGCGGCGGCCATGTACAGGGCCAGCGCCAGCGAGCGGAAGGCAATCCAGCCAACCACTGCCGGCCCGACCACCATCCCCAGCGCATTGGCCGTGCCGAGTGCGGCCATCACTGCACCGCGCCCGCCTGCCGGCACCTCATCGGCGATCAGCGCCGCTGCCGCCGGTGGCACGGCGGCATAGAACAGCCCGACCAGCGCGCGCGCGCCGACCAGGATGACCACCGAAAGCGCCACCGCAGGCGGACTGGCCAGTGCGGCGTCCACGAACACGGCCATCCCGATGTAGACCACGGCATAGCCGGCCATGCCGATCAACAGGACCCGGCGTCGGCCGATGCGATCACTCAACGCCCCCCAGCGCCGCGCCGTGGCAACCCACAGCACACCGGCCGCAGTGACGGAAAGGCCGGCATGCCATTCGGCCAGGCCAAGCAGGCGCACGACTGGAGCAATCACCGCAACGAAGGCCATCATCGCCATCGTGCCAATGAATGCGGCCAACAGCAGGGGGTACAAACCGGGAAAAACAGAACGAAGCGACATCGATCAGAACCTCACGCAGAACGGACTGCGTGGCGAAGGCTGCGCAGCAACAGGGTGGCCCGGGAACCCGGGACCGGCCAGACTGGAAGCGTCGCAGCGGTCAGGCAAGCGCGGGCTTCCAATGCTGGCGGCTGGCAGCGGTCTTCAAGCAGCGCGCAAGCAACCGGAGGCTTCCCTGCGACTACTGCACCAACATCAATTGCGGCAAAAGGTCGGCCAGACCGGCGACCTGCAGGGTGGGACGCGCTGCCGTGGTATTGGCAAGGCCATGCGGATTGAACCAGCAACTGTCGATGCCGAAGCGATTGCCACCCAGCACGTCCGCTTCCAGCCTGTCACCGATGATGATGGTCTCGGTCTTGGCCATGCCCGGCGCCAGGCGCGCGCTGTATTCGAAGAAGCGCACATCAGGCTTGGCATGGCCGCAGGCTTCGGACGTCGCCACGAATGCCACCAGATCGGCCAATCCGGACGCTGCGATGCGACTGCGCTGCACATGGTCAAAGCCATTGGTGATGATGCCTATCTGGCCATGCTCGGCCAATGCCTCACAGGTCGCACGGGCACCATCGACCAGCACCACACTGTTCGGCAGGTGCGCCAGGTACGCGGCGCTGGCCACCTCCGGGTCGGCCGCGATGCCGTGCAGGGCAAACGTGCGCCGGAAGCGCTCCACCTTCAGCGCGGCCTTGTCAATGCCGCCCTGTTCGAAGGCCTGCCACAACGCGGCGTTCTCCCGCTGGTAGTCAAAGTAGAACGCATCAAGCCCCGCGCTCAGTCCCAGATCGGCCAGCACGTTGGCCAGCGACAGGCGTTCGGACGCTTTGAAATCCAGCAGGGTATCGTCGAGGTCAAACAGAAACAGACGGTATTTCATCCGCGCAGGGTAGCACCTCGCACCGCGGCGCTGCCCTGCGACCACGCCAGGCAGCGCCGCCGATGGCCCCACCACGGCCGCCGGCTCGGTTCAATGCCCGGCGTTCGCCGACGCCTCGCCGCTGCCGCTGGACATCGAGTACGGCGCAGCCGCATCGCTGCCCGGCCAATCGGTGGCCGGCGTGGCCTGCATGCGGAAGCGCAGTTCGCCGCCGGCGAGGATTTCGGAGTGACGCAGGAAGGCCCGGTGCAAGGGCTTCCCGTTCAAGCTGACCGATCCAACATAAGTGTGCGCGGCATCAAGCCCCTCGGCCACGACGGTGAACGTCTTGCCGTTGGGCAGATGGATCCCGGTGCGCGGCAGGAACGGCCGACCCAGGATGTACTCGCCCGAGCCCGGTGCCACCGGGTAGAACCCGAGCGCCGTGAACACATACCACGCCGACATCTGGCCAAGGTCATCGTTGCCGGCCAGGCCATCGGGGCGATCGGCGTACTGGCTGTCCATGATCTGCTTCAGCCGCGCCTGGGTCCGCCATGGCTGGCCCGCATGGGCGTACAGATAGGCCACATGGTGGCTGGGCTCATTACCATGTGCGTACCAGCCGATGAGGCCGGTGATATCTTCCATGTGCTCGAACACCGCCGGGTCGACCTTGGCATCGAAGACCGCGTCCAGCCGCTGCAGCAGGCGGTCACTGCCACCATGCGCCGCCGCCAGCCCCGCCACATCGTGCGGCACATACCAGGAATACTGCCAGGCATTGCCTTCGGTGTAGTCCGTGCCATAGCCACTGGCGGCAGGGTCGAAGGGTTCGCGGAAGCTGCCGTCACGATTGCGTGCACGCATGAACCCGGTCGCCGGGTCGAAGGCATTGCGCCAGTTGCGCGCACGCGCATCGAACGTCGCGGTGACATCCTGGCGTCCCATCGCCTGCGCCATGCGCGCGATCGTCCAATCGTCGTAGGCATATTCGAGCGTCTTGCTGGCCGCCTCACCCTCTTCATCGATCGGTACCCAGCCCAGATCACGGTACTGCGCGATGCCGTCGTACGGACCGTAGTTGGCGGTGGCCACCATCGCCTGCAGGGCCTTGTCGGCATCGAAGCCGCGGATTCCCTTGACGTAGGCATCGGCAATCACCGGTACGGCGTGGTAGCCGATCATGCACCAGTCTTCCAGCCCATGGAACGACCACACCGGCAGCATCCCGTAGGGACTGTGCTGGTGGTGGGCCAGCATGGAATTGACGAAATCACTGCTGCGCTGCTCCGGCTGTACCAGGGTCAACAGGGGATGCAGCGCGCGGTAGGTGTCCCACAGGGAAAAGGTCGAGTAATGGGTGAAGCCTTCGGCCTTGTGTACCGCATTGTCCGGACCCCGGTACTGGCCATCCACGTCCATGAACAGCGTGGGCCCCAGCAGGGTGTGGTACAGCGCGGTATAGGCGCTGCGCCGATCGTGCAGCGGTGCGTCGATGTCAAGCACGGACAAGGCCTGCATCCACTGCGCCTTGGCCTGCGCCCGTATCCTGTCGAAATCAGCATCCGCCGCTTCGGCGTCCAGGTTGGCGATCGCCCCGGCCTCGCTGACCGATGAAATCGCCACGGTCACCGTCAGCGGTGCCTGCAGTTCACCGAAGCCGAACGTGCCCACCAATTGCCGCCCTTCGATCTGCGCACGCTGGCCGGGGTCCTGGTGGCCCGGCGGCGGGAAACCTTTGTAAGCAATGTTCTGCTCGGTGTCATGCAGTGCATGGGCCTGCAGCGGCGCGGAAAAGCGCATCGCAAAGTACAGCTGCCGGCCCGGCGCCCAGCCACGGGTCTCACGAAAGCCGGTGACCGTACCGTCAGCACGCAGGCGCACCCGCGACCACAGCACCTTCCCAGGGTAATCGTAGAGGCTGGTGCGCATGTCCAGCAGCAGCTTGGCCTCGGCCCCTGCGGGGAAGGCATAGCGGTGCACACCGACCCGTGCGCTGGTGGTCAGCTCTGCACGGACGTTGTAATCGCTCAGGGTGACGGCGTAGTAACCAGGTTCGGCGACTTCATCGTCATGGCTGAAACGCGATGCATAGCCGCTGCCAGGCACGTCCGGATCGCCGCGCTCCAATCCGGGGTCACCGGTGAAAGGCATGACCAGCACGTCGCCGAGATCAGAATGACCGGTACCAGAGAAGTGGGTATGGGAGAAACCGACGATGCTGCTGTCGTCATGACGGTAACCGGCGGCCCAGCCATAGGCTTTTTCGCGCGGCTGGATGCGCGTGTCCGGGCTCAGTTGGACCATGCCGAACGGCACCGTGGCCCCGGGATAGGTATGTCCCTCGCCGCCGGTGCCAATGAACGGATCCACCGATGCGTAGGCCTTGGCCGCCCGTGCCTGATCACTTGCCTGCACGGCCCCACCGGCCAGCAGCATCCCCATGACCATGGCCTGCATTCCCCTCAGCATCATCGGCACACCTTTGTTTGGATCGATTCAACCGGCTCGATCCTAGCACCGTGCCCGGCCCCTGCGCATGTTGCAGCGCATCTGTCCGGCGCCCCAGCACGACCGATGCAGTCGGCCTGCCACGCAGGCCAATCGCTGCCTGCTGCCAGCCTTTGCCTGCCGCGCGTCAGCAGCGTGCCCTGCGTGGACCTGCCCGCAGACCACCGCCGCAATAATGCGAACGATTCCTGATAACGGCAGCCCGCATGTCCGTCACACCATCCGCCGCGCACACCCCACAGCGTCCGTTGACCTTCAGCGCCCTGCTGCGCACCGCACCGCGCCTGCCGATGCTTGCCATCGTGGCCGCCGTCATTTCGGCCATCCTCAGCATTGCACCGTTCTGGTTGCTCTACCTCGCCGTCCAGCAGTTGCTTGAGCAGGGCGCATCGGCCCAGGGCGTGTGGCCACTGCTGGCCGGGGCGTTGCTGCTGTTCGCCCTGCGCTGGATATTGATGGCACTGAGCCACGTCCTGGCACACGTGGGTGCGTTCGCCATCCAGCACCAACTGCGACTGCGACTGGCCAGGCACCTGGGCCGGGTGCCGATGTCCTTCTTTGCAAAGAACGGCTCGGGCAGCCTGCGCCGCACCCTCGGCGATGATGTCAACCAGCTCGAAGGCTTCCTGGCGCACATGCTGCCCGATGCAGCCGCGGCTAGCACGGTGCCATTGGTCGCCCTGGCGTTGTTGTTCATGGCGGACTGGCGGCTGGCACTGGCATCGCTGGCCCCCCTGCCGCTCGCCGCCATTGCGCAATGGTGGATGTTCCGTGGCGCAGGGCCGCGCATGCAGGAATGGGGGCAGTTGCAGCAAGGCATCGCCAACCAGGTCGGTGAGTATGTCCGTGGCGTGCATGTCGTCAAGGCGTTTGGTGTCTCGGCCAGGTCCTTCGCCGACCTGGCCGCGAGCATCCACGGTGCCGTCGCCTGGGTTGCTGACTATGCGCGCAGCAGTTCGGCTGGCTGGGTGCTGTTCACCGCCCTGATCACCGCCAACGTGATCGTGATCGGACCGCTGGGCGCCTGGCTGCTGCAACGGGGTACCCTCGACGCCGCGACCTGGGTGTTGTTCCTGTTGGTTGCGCCGGCGGTATTGCAGCCGCTGTTGCGATTGACGTTCGCGCTGGGCGAGCAGATCCATCGCGGCCAGTCACTGGCCCGCATCGATGCCATCCTCAAGGCACCGGTACTGCCGGAAACCGCGACGGCGCAGGCACCGGACGGTCCATGGTCACTGTGTTTCAAACGGGTCTGCTTCAGCTATGACGGCACGGCCACCACCTTGCAGGACATCGACCTGCCGGTCGCAGCCGGCCAGCTGGTGGCCGTGGTCGGCCCCAGTGGTTCGGGAAAAACCACGCTGGCGCGCCTGCTGCTGCGCCTGCACGACGTGCAGGCCGGGCAGGTTGAGGTCGCCAACCTTGATGTCCGCCAATGGCCGCTGGACGCCCTGCTCTCGCGCATTGCCGTGGTGTTCCAGGACGTGCAACTGTTCCATGGCAGTGTGCGCGACAACCTGCTGCTGGCCGCGCCCGATGCCGACCAGGCGGCCCTGGAGCGCGCAACCCGCGCCGCCCGGGCCCATGACTTCATCATGGCCTTGCCGCAGGGCTACGACACCCCGTTGGGCGAACGCGGCGTGCGTCTTTCCGGGGGCGAACGGCAGCGGCTGTCCATCGCACGCGCCTTGCTCAAGGACGCACCGATCCTGCTGCTGGACGAAGCAACCTCGTATGCAGATGCCGAGAACGAGGCGCAGATCCAACAAGCGCTGGCCACGCTGTGCCGTGGCCGTACCGTCCTGATGATCGCCCACCGCCTGCGCACCGTGATGCATGCCGACACCATCGTGGTGATGCAACACGGGCGCATCCAAGCCCTGGGACGGCATGCCGACCTGCTGCTGGAAAGTGCGCTCTACCAGCGCCTATGGTTTGACCACGAACAGGCACACGACTGGTCTCTCACGGCCACGCGCGCGTCCACTGGCCTGGGAGCAGACGCATGATCGCCACCCTCATACAATCGGGTTATCGTCTTTCAGCCAGCCGCGACCCACGCCTGGCCCGCGGGCTGGTCTG
Source organism: Stenotrophomonas sp. (assembly GCA_032007425.1). Taxonomy (GTDB): domain Bacteria; phylum Pseudomonadota; class Gammaproteobacteria; order Xanthomonadales; family Xanthomonadaceae; genus Stenotrophomonas. The sequence continues at coordinate 8,165 of DALZLW010000003.1, read as the reverse complement.
GTCCCTGCTGGAAGGCGTGTTCGCCGCCGCGCCCTACCCCTTGCTGTTCCTGCTGCTGCGCGATGCGTTCGGCGGGTCGGCCAGCCCAGGCCGCATCGCCCTCATCGCCGTGGCCATGGCCGCCTGCCTGTTGCTGCGCATCGCCTGTGGACTGCGCGCGTTGCCACTGCTGTTCACCGGCGCGTACGCCCTGATGGGCCAGGCCCGGCTGCGCATCGCCGACCGTCTGCGGCAGCTGCCGATGGGCTGGTTCGCACGCCAGCGCAGCGGCGACCTTGGCGCGCGCATCACCTCCGACCTGGAGCTGGTGGAAAGCCTGTGGTCGCATTTCCTCGGCGTGTTCGTTGCAGGTCTGGCGATGCCCATGGCATTGCTGTTGTTCCTGTTCATCATCGACTGGCGGCTGGGACTTGCCGTGGCGGCGGTGTTTCCCGCGGCATTGGCCGCACTATGGTGGACGCAGAAGGTCCTGGCGCGCCCCGCGGCAGAGGTCCTGCAGGCCAATGCCGATGCCAATGCGGAACTGCACGACTACGCGCAGGGCATCACCGTGATCCGCAGCTTCGGCCGCTTTGGCCAGGCCTGGCGACGCCTGCAGGACACCCTCGATGTCCAGCACCGCGCTACCGTGCGCGTGGAAACGCGTCCTGCGCCATGGATGGCGGCGTTCGGCTTCGTGCTGGAAACCGGCTTCGTGCTGCTGGTGATGGTCGGCATGCTGCTGCTCACCGGAGCACGGCTGGAACCGGCGACCCTCGTGGTGTTCATTGTGTTGGCGCTGCCGGTCTATCGCCAATTGTATGAAGTTGGCGTGTCCACCTTGCTGCTGCGCTTCGGCCAGCGCGCGCTCGCCCGCATCGAAGCCTTGCTGGAAGAACCCACCCTGCCGGAGCCGATCCAGCCGCGCACGCCCCAAGGCCATGCGATTGCCTTCGAAGGCGTCAGCTTCCGCTACGACCAGGAGGGACCGCAGACCCTGCAGGACGTCAGCTGCGCGCTGCCCGAGCGCGGCCTCACCGCCGTTGTCGGTCCAAGTGGTGCCGGCAAGAGCAGTTTCGTACATCTGATCGCACGGTTGTGGGACATACAGGCCGGCCGCATCACGCTGGGCGGCGTCGATCTGCGCGACCTGGGCAGCGACGTGCTCAACGACCAGGTTGCGATGGTGTTCCAGGACGTCGTGCTGTTTTCCGGCACCGTCGCCGACAACCTGCGCATCGCCCGCCCTGATGCCACCGATGCACAGCTTGAAGATGCCGCTCGCGGCGCCGGTACACACGACTTCATCATGGCCCTGCCGGACGGTTACGCAACGCTGCTGCAGGAAGGCGGCAGCTCACTTTCAGGCGGTGAACGGCAGCGCCTGTCCATTGCCCGCGCCCTGCTGAAAGATGCGCCCATCCTGCTGCTGGACGAGGCAACGGCCAGCGTCGATCCTTCGGCCGAAGCCGAGCTCAAACGTGCCATCGCCCATGTGGCCCGCGGCCGCACCGTGGTGGTCATTGCCCACCGTCTGCGCAGTGTCCGCGACGCCGATCTCATCCTGGTCATGGATGCCGGTCGTGTCATCGAGCGCGGTTCGCATGCCTCGCTGCTGGCCGAAGGCGGGCTCTATGCCAGCTTGTGGCAACGACAGGAACAAGCCAGTGGCTGGTCACTGGCGCGTTGTTGAGTCACACCAGCGCGCGCGACAAGTACCCACCGCGCACCGGTCGCCTGCAGCGGCAAGCGCCGAAGACCGCCAGCGCGCAGCCGACGCGCGGCCCGCGGTCAAGCGACGGCGCGCTGGATATCTTCCAGCGGCGCGTTGGTCAGGTCCTTGGCCAGGTCACGCAGCAACCGGCTCTGGGTCTCCTTGTGCAGCAACGGGCGCATGCGTCCCAGCGTCGTGGGATCGGCCACAAGCACCAGATGGTTGTAACGATTGTTCAAGGCATCATCGTTGAGCTGTTCGGCCAGTTGCTTGGCGAAGGTCGCCTCGTTGAGCTGGGAGATGCTCATGTCCTTGGGCACGGCACCGGCAGGTCCCTGTCCGCTCACACCTTGTTCGCTGACGTCCTGCAGCACCAGCTCGTCGCGTTGCTGCAACAGCGGCGCACTGGCGGTGCCGATGTTGGTGAAAACCCGAGCCGAACCGCCATTGGCGACGAGGACGAGCGTACCTTCGGGAAGCGTGGATGACATGGCGGGCTCCTGCAGTAAGAGAAGTGATGTCTTACCGTATTCGCCGCGCCGTGAGTGCAGCGCGCAGTCGGTGTAAGGCGCGCGTCATCATCAGCGTGTGCAACACAGCGTTGCGCCGCACGCGATGCTTGTCCCCCTGGGTTATACTGTCTACCAATGATCGACATGAAACCCCATGTGACGGGCGCAATCGCCACGTGGAAAGTGCTGCCGACCGGCAAGGCTCCACCCTCGCTTTCCTCACGAATCCGCTTGCGTCGGCCACAGGCCGCGCTGGATCCTGACGGCTGATACTGCGCCGCTGCCTTTGCGGCGCCTGCCGCTGCCCTCCACGCTGATGACTGCGCTGCTGCGTTTTGTACGTGGCGCATTTGACTGTTGGCGTTCTGCGCCACTTCCTGCACGTTCCACTTACCGGTCGCCACACCAGGCCACCGCGTCCCATCCATTCCGCTCTTCGGCAATCGGCCGACCAGGAACTCCGACCACTCTTTTCGCTGTTACCTCCCCCAAGGAGCCCCCATGCACGATTCCCACGCCCATTTCGGCTGGTTCAAACGCCGCCGCCAACTGCGCGTCGATGAGATCACCGTCGTCGACACCCCCATGCTGAAGAAAGCCGTTGGGGCCGCCGCACTCGGCAACGCCATGGAGTGGTTTGATTTCGGTGTTTATGGCTACCTCGCGGTCACCCTCGGGCACGTTTTCTTTCCCAGCAGCAGCCCCACCGCGCAGCTGATCGCCACCTTCGCCACCTTTACCGTCGCCTTCCTCGTGCGCCCGCTGGGCGGCCTGGTGTTCGGGCCCTTGGGTGACAAGTACGGCCGACAGAAAGTACTGGCCTTCACCATGATCCTGATGGCCCTGGGTACGTTCTCGATCGGGCTGATTCCCTCTTATGAGCGCATTGGGCTGTGGGCTCCGGCATTGCTGCTGTTGGCGCGCCTGGTGCAGGGTTTCTCCACCGGCGGTGAATACGGCGGCGCCGCCACGTTCATTGCCGAATATGCCACCGACCGCAACCGCGGCCAGATGGGCAGTTGGCTGGAGTTCGGCACCTTGGGCGGCTACATCGCCGGCGCCGCCACCGTCACCGCCCTGCACATGGCCCTGAGCAGCACGCAGATGCTGGACTGGGGCTGGCGCATCCCCTTCCTGATCGCCGGCCCGCTGGGCCTGCTGGGCCTGTACATGCGCATGAAGCTGGAAGAAACGCCGGCGTTCAAGGCCTATGCGGCCGAAGCGGACAAGCGCGAGCTGGAACGCCCCGGCCTGGCTGAACTGCTGCGCGTGCATGGTCGGCAGCTGCTGCTGTGCATGGGGCTGGTGCTGGTGTTCAACGTGACCGACTACATGCTGCTCACGTACATGCCCAGCTACCTCAGCGTCACGATGGGGTATGCAGAAAGCAAGGGCCTGCTGCTGATCATCATCGTGATGCTGGTCATGATGCCGCTCAACATCGTCGGCGGACGCTTCAGCGATCGCCTCGGCCGCCGCCCGATGATCATTGGTGCCTGCATCGCGCTGCTGGTGCTGGCCATTCCCTGCATGCTGCTGCTGGGCACGGGCAGTGACCTGCTGATCTTCCTCGGCCTGATGCTGCTGGGGCTGGCCTTGGTCTGCTTCACCAGCTCGATGCCGTCCACCCTGCCCGCCCTGTTCTACACCCCGGTACGGTACAGCGCGTTGTCCATCGCATTCAATGTCTCGGTCTCGCTGTTTGGCGGCACCACGCCGCTGGTCACTGCCTGGCTGGTGCAGCGCACTGGCGATCCATTGGTACCGGCCTACTACCTGATGGGCGCGGCGGTCATCGGCCTGGTCACCATGCGCTTCGTCCGCGAAACCGCCAACCTGCCCCTGCGCGGTTCGCCGCCGGCCGTGGCGAGCACGGGCGAGGCCCATGCACTGCTGCGCAGCGACACGCCATTGACCGTCGACGAAGCATTGCCGACAGTCCCCACCACGCAGGAAGACGGCAGCGTCCGACCGGCCTGATCCGCTGTCCACTGGCGGCGGCACCGCCCGCCGCCAGTACGCCGCTACGCCGCGCGGCTTCGTTGCGGCCATCAGACATGACTTCCGGCACGGGTCAGCCCATGACGACGGGCGCATGGTGAAGTTCCCCCTGCGATGGAACGCCGCCATGCCCTCGTCTTTCCGCCTCGTTGCCACGTTCTCGGTTGTTGCTTGCCTGTCGGCGACCGCCGGCTGCGCAACGTACGATGATTCGCGCGCACACCAGGCCTGCCAGGACTCTCCGCTGGTGAAGGATCTGCCGGACCAGGTCGCCAAGCGCGAGACCCGTTGCCAGGAAGGCCTGCAGATCTGGAACCGCGATGGCGGCAGCAAGAATGCCGCCCCGCTGGATTTCAGCGGACGCAACAAGGATTCCTGACCCCATCTGGCAGGCGCCGCCCTGCTCAGGGATGGAACGCAGGCTCGGCCGCCAACGCCGTGACCAGTGCATCGATCACCACGCGCACGCGGCGCGGCAGGTGACGGCCACGCGGCCACAGCGCGTTGATCGGTAGCGCCGGCGCCGGACTGTTCACCAGTACCGCGACCAAGGCACCCTCGGGCTGCGCCGCGACCATCCATGCCGGCAAGCGCGCGATGCCATGTCCGGCGATGACCGCCTGCAGCAGCGCACTGCTGTCCGCCAGCACCAGCCGCGATGCGGGTTGCAGCGCAGGCCCCAGCCAGGACCATCGCTCGTCGGGCACCTGCAGCAGGCACGCATGCCGGTCCAGATCGGCCACCCCCTGCAACGGCGCTGCATTGGCCAGGTAGGCTGGGGACGCAAACACGCCCGTGGGCTGCATCCCCAGGCGGCGCGCCACCACCTCGGCGCGATCCGGCAAACGCCCGATACGCACGGCAACGTCCACGCCATCGGCCACCAGTTCGCTGTTGCGGGTGGAAAAGCCCACTTCCAGGCGCAGCCCCGGATGTCGGGCCTGCAGGTCCAGCAATGCCGGCAGGACCCAACGCCGACCGAAGGCAGGCGGCAGGTCCAGGCGGACCACGCCGCGGGGTTCACCCGCGCCGTCGCGCAGAATGTCCTCACTGGCCGCGAAGGCATCGCGTGCACGCCGCCCCTGCACCACGAGTGCCTGCCCGGCCTCGGTCAGGATAGTGGCATGGCGACTGCGTTCGACCAGCCGCACACCATGGCGCTCCTCCAGTCGTGACACCGCCTTGCTCACCGCCGGTCGGGTCAGCCGCAACTCACGCGCCGCCGCGCTGAAGCTCCCCCGCTCGGCCAAGGCCACCAGCGCGCGCAACCCCGCCCAGGCGTCATCCATCTACAGCACTCTCCCCGCAGGCACCCACGGTGTCACCCCTGATGGTGACCCCATGTCACCGTCCACCGGCCTATTCTGCCCGCTGGTTCACGTGGAGCGGTGGCATGGTGTTTTCCAACAGAACGCTGGTAGTCATCGGCGGCAGTTCCGGTATCGGCCTGCGATTGGCGATCCGCGCCGCAGCGGCAGGCGCACGCGTGGTGATCGGTGCGCGTGATCCGCTGCGGTTGCAACAGGCGACCGAACGCATCGGCCACGGCGCCGAAGGCTGGACGGTCGATGCCTGCGACCGCAACTCGCTGCAGGCCTTCTTCGCCCATCTGTCCCGTGTCGACCTGTTGTTTACCCCGGGTGCGTCGTACCAGGTCGGCCCCTTCGCCAATGAGGACGCCGCGCTGGCCGAGAGCCCGTTCAAGGGCAAGTTCTGGCCGCAGTACTGGGCCGTGCATGCCGCCCTGCCCTTGCTGGCAGCCGATGCGGCCATCGTGCTCGTCGCCGGTGCCGCAGGGGCCCGGCCGATCAAGGGCGGTACAGCCTACGCCGCCTGTAACGCCGCCATTGAAGGCCTGGGCCGCGGACTTGCGACCGAACTGGCGCCACGCCGTGTCAATGTCATCTCGCCGGGCACGCTCGATGGAGAACTGTGGCGCTCACGCAACGCCGCCCAACGCGAGGCGGCCTTCGACCATGCCCGGGTCAACACCCTGCTGGGACGCGAAGGCGCCGTCGATGATGCCGCCGACGCCGCCTTCTATCTGCTCGCCAATGGCTATACCACCGGCTCCACGCTGTACCCCGACGGCGGCTACTCTCTGGCCTGACGCGCCGCTCAGTCGCCGGGCCTGCGTTCATCCAGCACGTCCTGCAACGCCCGGGTCAAGGTCTGCAGGCGGTAGGGCTTGCTGCAGCGCGGCCGATCAGCGAATCGGGCGGGCACCTCGTCGTCGTAACCGGAGGTCAGCACGAACGGAATCCCGGCCGCCGCCAGACGGTCGGCAATCGGATACACCGATTCGCCACCCAACTTGATGTCCAGCAGCGCGGCGTCCACCGGCCCCGCATCCAGAAGACGGTCCAGCGAGGCCACGTCACCGGCAGGCCCCACCACGGTGACGTCCAGCATTTCCAGATAATCCACCAGGAACATCACGATGCTGGGTTCATCCTCGGCCACCAGCACGCGCGCGCCCTTCAAACGATCCTGCGATGTGTCTGCCGCAACCACGGCACCTCCTCCACATTACCCTGCGATGCCGCTGGATCGCGGTCATCCAACGGCCATCATGCACCAAGGCGCGGTAAAACACCGTGATGCAACAGGCGGCGGCGCTCACCACCGCTCAGTCAGCGCGACGGCTCACGGTGATCTGCCCGGACGTCTCCAGCATGGCCAGCTCGATGTCCGCGTGCGCCTTGCAGCCCTGCTGGCGCATCGCGCCATCCAGGTCGGCCGGAGACACGTTGGAGCGCCGTAGTTGTTGCCAGAACACGGTGCCATTGCGTGCCAGTACCACCGGCACGCCCTCCACGGCCCGGTCAAACGCCGCCCAGCGCGCACCCAGGAAGCCGACCATCCAGTTCACTCCAAGCAGGGTGGCCGCCAGGATCAGGCCGCCCAGCAACGAGGTGTCCTCGCCGATCAGCGAATTCTGCACCGCCGTGCCCAGCAGCACGATCACCAGCGCATCGAACGGGGTGGACTGGCCCAGCGAGCGCTTGCCGGTGATGCGGGTCAACAGCAACACCACCACGTACACAGCCACCGCGCGCAGCAGGAATTCCTGCCAGGGCATGCCCAGTTCGAAAAGGTGGCTCATCAACATTCCTCCGTGTTGCTGCGAGGGGATACGCTCTGAGCCGTGTGCAGCAGGTGATGGGCGCTGTCGGCGGCGACCGTATGCTGGGTGCCCCACCTGACCGGGACCACCCGATGCGCCTGCCTGCCCCACCTGCTGCGCTGTTGTGCGTGTTCGCCGGCTTGGCCCTGCCGGTTGCCAGCAAGGCCGAGACCCTGCTGATCCACGATGCCTACGTGCTGACCATGGATCCGGCCCAGGCAGACATCCCGCGCGGTGACATCCTGATCCGCGACGGCCGCATCATCGGTGTCGGCACGGATCTGGCGGCCAGCGCACCCCAGGCACGCCGCATGGACGGCGAAGGCCAGATCGTGCTGCCAGGCTTCATCGACACCCATTCGCACCTCTACACCACCCTGATGCGCGGTCAGTTCCGCAATGCCGAAGCTCGGTTCTTCCCGGAGTCCACCCGCCTTGCCGCGGCGATGAGCGCGCAGGACGTGGGCATCGCCATGACCGTGGGTGCACTGCAGTTGCTGGAAGGCGGCATCACCACCACCGCCGATTACTTCGACAACATCCAGTCGCCAGCGCATGCCGAGGCCGGCTGGACAGGACTGCAGGCCAGCGGCATCAGCGGCCGCATGTACTATGGCGGGCCGGATCGCAGCACCCGCCACCCCATCGACATCGCCCACCTGCAGCGCATGGCCGCCACCCACCCGGCCGACAGCCCGCTGCAACTCGGCCTGGCCTGGCGCCTGCCGCGCGACCGCACGGACGCCGCGAACTGGGCCATGCGCCAGGCGGAGTTCGATGCGGCGGCAGCCGCTGGCCTGCCTGTGCAAGTGCATGTGAGCGGCGAGCCGGA
>DALZLW010000002.1:0-62626 GCA_032007425.1 Stenotrophomonas sp. | reverse complement strand
TTGGTGATCAGCGGGTTGTGGCTGGCAAGGTTTCTTTGCCCAAGGTGTGAGAAGCGCTTCTTCATTCATGGCCCTCTTGGCATCGGAAACCTTTGGGCTGCCAAATGTTGCCACTGTGGCTGTAGGCCCGGCTCCAGTTCGGCCTGACAGGTCAGTCAATCCGGACATGCTTCGCAGCACTGCTTGATTCAAGCGTCAGGCCGCTGATCAGGTATATCGCTCGCCTCGATCGCATGTAGACCCGCAGGACGGGTGTGCTTCAGCTCCGCGCTTGACGTGGTCGTTCTCAGCGGCTTCGTTTGGCCGGCGGGGGACGCGGGCTCACCCCATTCATAAGCCGGCGGTGAGGACGGCGAGGACAAGACACAACAAAATCCATCTAGTGAATGTCGGGGAATACACTTTTACAGTGTTCCGCTTCCCGCGCAGACTTGCCCGCACGGTTTGGAGGGAACCCCATGCGTAGCAAGTTGTTTGTGCCCGGCGCGCGTCCGGAGCTGTTTGACAAGGCCATGGCCAGCCAGGCCGATGCCTTGTCGTTCGACCTGGAAGATTCGGTGCTCGAGGCCAGCAAAGAGGCCGCGCGTGCGCACGTCGCCGCATTCCTTGCTCGCCCTGATGTTGTAGGCGGCGCCAAGTTATTGATTGTTCGTGTAAATGGCACAGAGAGCCGGCACTTTGCCGCCGACCTGAAGGCCGTCGCCGTGCCCGGCGTGTGGCTGCTCAACGTACCCAAGATTGAATCGGTCGCGCAGGTCCACGAGGCCGTGGCCGCGCTGGAAAAGGCCGAGTCCGATAACGGCGTCCGCCAGCCGATTGGCCTGCTGCTGAACATCGAAACCCCGCGCGGGCTGCGCATGGCTGCTGAAGTAGCCCGCGCGCACCCGCGCGTGGCCGGCCTGCAGCTGGGCCTGGGTGACCTGTTTGCCCCTAACGGTATCGCCCGTGAGGCGGCCAATGTGCATGGCGTGCTGTTGGCAGTGAAGCTTGCCGCCGCCGAGGCCGGGGTGTTTGCCTGCGATGGCGCCTGGCCGGATGTGGCTGACGGAGAAGGCTTCACCCGTGAAGCCGAGCTGGCCAAGGCACTGGGTTTCATCGGCAAAAGCTGTATCCACCCGCGTCAGGTGGCGGCCGCCAATGCGGTGTTCAGCGTGCCAAAAACCCGCGTTGAGGAAGCGCAGCGTATTGTGGCTGCCGCGCGCCAGAGCGGGGCACAGGGGCGGGGCGCCTTCCTGTTCGAAGGCCGCATGGTCGATCTGCCGTATCTACGCCAGGCCGAAGCCATTGTCGCCGGGGCCGAACGGGTGCTCTGATCCACCTTTCGCGTGGCGGCGCGCTGCCACTTTTGATTTCTTTGCGGGGCTCAACCCATGTCCAAGTACGTGGCCATTGCATCGGCCTTCCTGAGCAGGCGCCTTGGCGTCGGCTTCCGTCTGTTGTTGGCCGCCACGCTGCTCGCAGCAAGCAGTATCGCCTCGGCCGAGAGCCTGAACTCGGTCGCGAGCGGCAGCCTGCCGGCGCTGCCGGACAACACGTCGCCTGCGCAACTGCACGTGGTCGATGGACGCCTGCTGGCACTGGCCGACGAGGGCGCGTGGACGCTGGGCAGGGGGGAGAAAGCATGGCGCCCGTTGGACCTCGGCACGCTGCAGACCACCTCGCTGCGTGGCGTCGCCACTGTCGACGGCAGCAGCTGGCTGCTGGTCGGCACCGATGCGAGCCACAGCACGGTGCTACAGCAGGTCAGACTGAACGGCGATGCGCTGGTCAGCGTGCGCAGCCAAAACTTGCCGACACCGCTAGCCGGGGCGCTGCTGACCGCATTGAATGGTGCACTGTACGTGACCGGCGTGGATGACGCCGGCAAGACCCAGCTGTACCGCAAGGCGGCGGATGCCGGGCAATGGCAGCCCGACACGCTGTGGTCGAGCACGGCGCCGGCCGTCGCCCTGCAGGCACAGAAGGGCGCGCTGTATGCGGTGGATGCGCCGGCCAGCGGCGGTCAACAGTTGTGGCGCTGGACCACCGACACGGGCTGGCAGGCGGTGCCGGGGATCGATGGCACGCTGGTCGCCGGCTCACTGCGTGCGCTGGGCCAGGCCCATCTGCTGATGCAGGTGCGCGATGCGGCAGGCACGATCAACGCACGCACGTTCCACACCATCACCAGTTCCTGGGCCACCCTGGACGGCACCACAGCCCAGGCACCGGTGGCCAGCGCAAGCTGGGGCAACGGCCTGGCCTGGGCAGGCAGCGACAGCCGCTTCCACACCTTTGAACTGCAGAGCGGCAAGCATCTGCTGGGCTGGCTGGACTGGGCCGTGATCATCGTCTACCTGGCGGCGATGCTGGGGATGGGCGCGTGGTTCTACTTCCGCGAAAAGCGCGCAAGCACCGCCGACTTCTTCGTCGGCGGCCGCAGCATTCCGTTCTGGGCTGCCGGTGTCAGCCTGTACGCCACCAACACCAGCTCGATCAGCTTCATCGCCATCCCAGCCAAGGCGTTCGAAACCAACTGGCAGTACCTCACCAACAATCTTATTGCGGTCATGGGCCTGATGTTCGTGGCGGTGTGGATCGTGCCGCTGCTGCGCCGCCTGGACCTGATGAGCGTGTTCTCGTACCTGGAAACCCGCTTCCACCCGGCCATCCGCATGCTTGCCAGCGCGCTGTGCATCACCATGCAGATCGGCGCACGCATGAGCGTCGTGCTGTTCCTGCCGGCCCTGGCCATTGCCACCATCACCGGCATCAGCGTGGTGTTGAGCATCATGCTGATGGGGGTGTTCACCATCATCTACACCGCTATGGGCGGCATGAAGGCGGTGATCTGGACGGATTTCGTGCAGGTCATCGTGAAAATGGGCGGCGCCATCTTCGCCATCCTGTTCATCGTGTGGACGCTGAAGGGCGGCTTCGGTGAGTTTGTCAGCACGGTGGCGATGGAAGACAAGACCAAGCTGTTCGATTTCAGCTTCGACCTCACCAAGGCCACGGTGTGGGGCTTCATCTTCCTGGTGGTGTTCGACGTGGTGCTGACCTTCCCCAAGGACCAGGTGCTGATGCAGCGCACGCTGGCCACCAAGTCGGACAAGGAAGCCGGGCGCTCGATCTGGGCATTTGCCGCCATCATGATCCCCGGTGGCTTCATCTTCTACGGCATCGGCACCGCGTTGTGGGTGTTCTACAAGAACAACCCGCAACGCCTGGATCCGCTGCTGCCGATCGATGCGACATTCCCGTTGTTCATTGCCGCCGAGCTGCCGCCGGGCGTCACCGGCTTGATCATCGCCGGTGTGTTTGCAGCGGCGATGGCCACGCTGTCAAGCATCATGAACAGCGTGGCGACGCTGATCTCGGTGGATTTCTATGAGCGCCTGGCCAAGAACCCCAACCCACGCCGAAGCGTGCTGTTTGCCGAAATCTCCACCGTTCTGGTGGGACTGACCGCCATCGGCCTGGCGCTGATCATGTCGCGTTACGACATCCACTCGCTGTTCGATGTCTCCATTGAACTGGCAGGCCTGCTCGGCGGCGGCTTCGCCGGTGCCTACACGCTGGGCATGTTTACCCGCCGCGCCAACTCGCAGGGGGTGGCGATCGGCGTGGCGGCGTCCATCGTGCTGACCTTCGTTGCCTGGTGGTTCGACATGGTCCACCCGTACTTCTACCTGGCCATTTCGATCATGCTATGCATCGTGATCGGCTATATCGCCAGTCTGTTCTTCCCGGCGCCCACGCGTTCGCTGAAGGGACTGACGATCTATAAGCAGGACGCGGTGTGAGGGGTGGGGCGCTGCACTGGGCTGCCATTGGCCATGTGCCGCCTCCCGCCGTGATGTTGCAAGGGGAGGGTGCCCGACCCACCCCGCTCGCAGACACGGGCGGGTCAAGGTTCCGGGGACATTGAACGGGCTTGGAGAGGTCACCGCGTGGAAACCCAGTTTCTCAGTACCTTCGTCACCGTCGTCGATCGTGGTTCGATGGCAGCGGCCGCGCGCCTGCTGCACATCACCCCGGCGGCGGTGGCGCAACAGATCCGCACGCTGGAGCGCGAGTTGGGTGCGCCCTTGATCGCGCGCTCCGGGCGTACCGTCAGCGTGACCGAAGAGGGCGCGCGCATCCTGCAGCGCGCCCGCGACCTGCTGCGTGGCGTGGCTGACCTGCGCAGCTTGGCCAATGAAACCGGCATGGCCGGCGAACTGCGGCTGGGTGCGTGCCCCACGGCGCTGGGCGGGTTGTTGCCGGATATCCTGGCGCGGATGGTGGAGACGTTCCCGGAGATCAACGTGTTCATCAAACCCGGTTACTCGGCCGACCTCTACGGTGCGGTGGAATCGGGCGACCTGGACGCGGCGATGGTGCTGCAGGCACCGTTCGCCCTGCCCAAGACCTGCGACTGGCAGTTGTTGCGCGAAGAACCGCTGGTGGTGCTGGCGCCGGCGCGCCTGGCCGGCTGCGATCCGCACCAGTTGCTGCGCGAACAGCCGCTGATCCGTTACGACCGCCACGAATGGGGCGGCCGCCAGGCCGACGAGTACCTGCGCCGGGCCGGTATCGTGCCGCGCGAGCGCTTCGAACTGAACGCCCTCAACGCCATCGCGGTGATGGTGGACCGTGGCTTGGGGGTGTCGCTGGTGCCCGATTGGGCCAAGCCGTGGCCGGAGGGCATCTCGGTAGTGAGCATTCCACTGCCCGAGGCGAGCGAGCCGCGCCGTATCGGCATGGTCTGGTCCCGGGCCTCGGTGCGCCTGCGCCAGGTCAATGTCCTGCTGCAGGAAGCCCGCATTGCCTTGCTCCGGAAACCTTGACGCGGCTGTGCCCTGCGCCGTTTCGGTGACGCCGTGCTTGCCGCGGCGAGCACGCACGTTGCGCCGCAGCAATGGCTGGTCAGCCGCGGCCGTCACTCAATAGCAACAAATGCTAGTCAATGAACATACACAACCGCGCTTCTATCGCCGCAACGCCGCGCCTAGTCTCACGTCCAATGCCGGTGCCTCGCGCGCGCCTCCCCTGCGGGAGTCCTACGCAGCCAAACGGTTGAATCAAAGGGGCACGCGCCCCCGCCTTTTTCGACGCAGTCGGCTCCCCGGACCCGCTCCGTCGTACTTTCACTTCTGGGAGGGAGAGAAATAATGATCAAGCCACTTTCGGCTGCCATCAGCGCCGCGCTGCTCACCACGGCGATGAGCCCGGCGTTTGCGCAGGAAACGAATCAAAAAGCAGTGGACCTGGACCAGGTCATCGTCACCGGCAGCCGCACCCCGGTTGCCATCGAGAAGGTGCCCGGCGCCGTCACCCTGGTCACTCCGGAGCAGGTGCAGCGCACCCTGAACCTGACCGAAGACGCCACCGCCGTGCTTGCGCGCATGGTGCCGGGGTATTCGGAATCGTCGCAAGCGATGAGCAATTCCGGTGAAACCCTGCGCGGTCGCATCGCGCTGCGCCTGTTCGATGGCGTGCCGCAGGGTTCGCCACTGCGCGAGGGCAACCGCAACGGCACCTTCACCGATATGGGGGTGATTGGTCGGATCGAAGTGATCAACGGCCCGTCCGCTGCCGAAGGCATTGGCGGTGCCGGTGGTGTGATCAACTACCTGTCCAAGAACCCGGATGTGGATGGCCACCAGACCACCGTCTCCACCCGTTACGGCACCCAGTTCAAGGACGATAGCGCGCAGTCCAAGATCGGCGTGATGCACACCTACAAGGGTGATGCCGCCGACTTCCTGATCAGCGGCGCTTACATCGACCGTGGCGTTGCCTACGACGGCGACGGCCGCCGGGTTGGCCTGAACACCTCCGGCTCGCTGTCGGATTCGTACAGCAAGAACCTGTTCGTGAAGGGGGGCTATAACTTCGGCGAAAACCAGATGCAGCGCATCCAGGCCAGTTACAGCAACTTCCACATCGGCGGCAAGCACAACTACAAGCCGGTGGAAGGCTGCCGTTTCGATCCGGTCGAGTGCCCCGTACCGACCACCAATACCGCCGAGAAGGGTTCCATTGCCGGCGCGCTGGCCGAGTTCAACGATTTCGAGCAGTTCGCGATCAAGTACAGCAATGCTGATTTCTTCGGCGGCGAACTGAGCGTTGATGCCTACTGGGCCGAGCAGGCCATGCGCTACGTGCCCGAGAACGGTGCCGATCGCCAGCTGGTGAAACCGGCACCGCCGGAAGACCAGCGCATCTGGGACCAGTCGGAGATCAACAGCGAGAAAAAGGGGCTGCGCTTCGGCTATGCCTACAACGACCTGTTCAAGGTCGAAGGGCTGCGCCTGCGCACCGGCCTGGACATGGTCGAGGACACCGCCGACCAGCGCCTTGCGCTGACCAACCGGCTGTGGGTACCGCCGATGAAGTACACCTCCATCGCTCCGTACGCACAGCTGAGCTGGGACATCGGCCCGGTGACCCTCGATGCCGGCATCCGTCGCGAAGACGGCGAACTGGAAATCGACAGCTACACCACCGTGGCGTTCCGTGACAACACGCCGGTGCAGGGCGGCAAGATGGACTACAAGGCCAACATGCCCAACTTCGGTGCCATCTGGCGCATCACCGACCAGTGGTCGGTGTTCGCTTCGTACTCCGAAGGCTTTGGTATCGCCAACGTCGGCATCCCGCTGCGCAACATCCAGGCCAACAGCCCGTGCAAGGCGGTGTCCTGCATCGCTGATCTGCAGCCGCTGATCACCGAGAACAAGGAAATCGGCTTCAACTGGCGTGGCGCCAAGGGCCAGCTCGGTGCGTCGGTGTACCGCTCGACCTCGGACTTCGGCTCCACGCTGACCATCGACAAGGTCACCGAAGATTTCATCCTCACCCGTGCACCGGTTGAGATTGAAGGCTTCGAGCTCAACAGCGCCTGGACCTTCAACGACCAGTGGAAGGCCACCCTCCTGTACTCTCGCATTCGTGGCCAGACCCAGTACTACCCGGGTTCGGGCCTGAAGCGGGAAATGGGCATCCTCGACATCTCGCCGGACAAGGTGAATGCCTCCATCACCTGGGCCCCGACGGAAACGCTCAACGCTACGCTGGGGGTCAGCAAGACCTTCAGCCGCGACCTGCGCGAGCAGTTCGTCGACCCGACCAACGGGGATGTCTACAGCAACGAAGAAGACACCTACGGCTACGCGCTGTGGGACCTGAGCGTGAACTACGATACCGGCCGCTACGGCCAGCTCTCGCTGGGCATCGAGAACATCTTCGACAAACAGTACGTGTTGACCTGGTCGCAGTTGCCGGGCTGGCAGAACTACTTCTCCGGCCGTGGCCGGATGGTATCGCTGTCGCACACCTTCAAGTTCTGATCCGCGCGTGAAATGCGGCGCCACAGGGTATCGTGGCGCCGTGTACGTTGTTCAAGGTGTCTGCACGGACGTCGCAGCGCCATGAACAACGCGTTTCCGTTGGGCTACTCGTACACCGTCCGTTGATGCATCCAGGAGTGCGCACCATGGGCCGATCATCACCTTCAACCCGTAGCGCTCGCCGGTTGCGTGCCGCTGGCGTACTCCTGCTTGGCCTGTGTGCGCCGGTCCTGCACGCCAGTGATCGTTGGCAGCCGCTGCAAAGCTATCTGCAGTCCGCCACCGGCCCGGGCCGCTTCCCGGGTGCGGTGGCCGTGGTTGAACATGACGGCCGGATTGCCTTCCAAGGGCAGTGGGGCAGCGCAGACATCGCCGGCACGCGGCCGATTCACGCATCGAGCATCTTCCGTATCTACTCGATGACCAAGCCGGTGACCTCGGTGGCCGTGCTGATGCTGATGGAAGAGGGCAAGCTGGCGCTGGATGATCCGTTGTCCCGCTACCTGCCGGCCTTCGCCGAGCAACAGATCGTAATGGGGGGCGGCCTGCAGCATCCGGAGTTGGCACCGTCACCGCGTGCCATTACCCTTCGTCACCTGCTCACCCACACCAGCGGCCTTGCGGCCGCCTTCGATCGTCACCCGCTGGCTACCGCCTTGTTGAGCCGTGCCGACGTGGACAGCGCCACTTCGCTTGAAGACGTGGCCGCGCGATTGGCAACCGTACCGCTGGCCGAGGCGCCCGGTACCCACTTCCACTACGAAGGCAGCAACACCGAGCTGCTGGCCCGCGTGGTCGAAGTCGTCAGCGGACAGCCGTTCCGCCAGTTCCTGCAGCAGCGCATCTTCCTGCCGCTGGCGATGGTCGATACCGGCTTCGAGGTGCCGCCGGCGCAACGTGGGCGGGTGGTGGAGTTGCCGACAACCGACGAAGGCAGCGGCACGCTGCGTAGTGCCGACACCCCCAGTGCCCGTACCCCCGGCGTGCGCCTGAAGGACTACGACAGCGGTGCCGGCGGCCTGTATTCCACCGCCGCCGATTACCTGCAGTTCGCGCGGATGCTGGTCAACGACGGTCGCAGCGGGCAGCAACAATTACTTTCGCGCAAGACGGTGGACCTGATGCTGAGCGACCAGCTCGGCGGCTTCCGCCCTGCCATTGAAAGCGAGACGGCGGGCGAGGGCTTCGGCCTCGGCGGCTATGTGGTCACCCAACCGGCGTACCGCGGCAAGCTGGGCAGCATCGGCCAGTTTGGCTGGTCCGGTGCGGCTTCCACCTATTTCACCGTCGACCGCAGCGAGAAGCTGGTGGCGATCCTGCTGATGCAGTACCTGCCCGGCGGTGAAACGCCGCTACGCTCACCGTCAACGCGCTTCTACAACCTCGTTTACCAGGCCATTCCATGACCGCCACCGTTCTTGTCGCCGGCTCGGCCAATCTTGATTTCGTGGTGCGCGCCGCGCATGTGCCGGCACCCGGCGAAACCGTGCTGGGCCGCGAGTTCCGCACGTTTCCCGGTGGCAAGGGTGCCAACCAGGCGGTAGCCTGCGCGCGCGCCGGCGCTGCCACGACGCAGATGCTGCTGGCACTGGGCAACGATGATTTCGCCACGCCGATCGAGGCCTCATTGAAGGCCGCCGGCGTGCAGTTGCATGCCGTGCGCGATGCCGCGCTGCCGACCGGCACGGCGTTCATCTGCCTGTCCGACGATGCGGAGAACGCCATCACCGTCGCCCCGGGCGCCAACATGGCATTGCAGCCGCAGCACCTGCCTTCGCTGGCTGGCGTGCAGTGGCTGCTGCTGCAGCTGGAAAGCCCGGTGGACAGCGTGCTGGCCTACGCCCGCGCCGCACGCAGTGCAGGGGTGAAGGTCGCACTCAATGCCGCGCCAGCACAGGTGTTATCGGCCGAGCTGTTGGCGCAGCTGGATATGCTGATCGTCAACGAAGGCGAGCTGGACGTGGTGGCGGGGAATCCGCCGGACCTTGCCACGGGCCTGGCCGGCTTGCAGCAGGTGCCCTGCGTGATCGTCACCTTGGGTGCGCGTGGCTGCCTGGCCCGCTGCCAAGGCCAGACCCTGTTGCAGCCGGCGTTTGCAATCGCACCCTTGGATACCACCGCCGCCGGCGATACGTTCTGCGGCACGCTGGTGGCCACGCTGGCGCGTGGCGAGGCCCTGCAGCAGGCCTTGCTTGCCGCCAGCGCTGCTTCCGCACTGGCTTGCCTGCAGCTGGGTGCCCAATCCAGCATCCCCGACCATAGCGAGGTTGCCGCGTTGTTGGCTGATCCCACGCGTGTGCCCGGCGCCGACGCCCATGCTGCGCTTGCAACCTGGTGTGCGCTGTAACCCGTTGTTCCTCCCTGTATCTGTTGGAAGACTGCCATGACTTCGCCTTACACCACGCCCGACTACGACAACGACGCCGCCGATTACGGGCGCGAGGCGATTGCCACCGAATACAAGTTCTCGCATGTCACCACCGGCCGCTACCTGCCCACCCCGGGCAAGGCGCCGGCGTGGCCGTTTGCCGATATCGGCAGCTGGATGATCGATGCCAACGCCAGTGCTGGCGATTGGCTGACCGAGCTGAAGGACTGGCGTCGTGAGCACCTGGTGCGCATCGGCTACACGGATGTGAACTATCGCCGCCCGGAACTGCAATGGGCGCAGCGCAATTTCGTGCACGCGCAGATGATGGTCGAGGATCGCTACTTCTTCGACGTGGACACCGCGCAGTACACCGTGGACAAGTATCTGGACGATCTGATTGCGCGCTTCGGTGGCCTGGATTCCGTGCTGATCTGGTACATCTACCCGAACATCGGCATTGATGACCGGAATCAGTTTGACCTGGCACATACGTTGCCGGGCGGACTTGAAGGCCTCAAAGCCGCCGTGCAGGCATTCCAGGCGCGCGGCGTGCGGGTTTTCCTGCCGGCCAAGCCGTGGGACCACGGCACCCGCGACCCGGGCGTCAGCCACTGGGACGGCATGGCCGGGATCATCAAGGCCACCGGTGCCGACGGCATCAACGGCGACACGTTCAACGGCGTCCCGCGTGCTTTCTTTGATGCCTGTGATGCCAATGGGAACCCGGTGGTGGTGCAGCCCGAATCCACCATCAGTTCCGAAGAGCAGCTGATCTGGAACGTGCAGAGCTGGGGCAAGAAGGCGCCTGATGGCCCGGTGCCGCCAGTGTCAAAGTGGAAGTGGCTGGAGCCGCGCCACATGGTCAACTATGAAAACCGCTGGGGCCGCAACCGGAACCACGATCTGCAGTATTGCTTTTTCAACGGCATCGGCTACAACGCATGGGAGAACATCTGGGGGATCTGGAACCAGTTCACCGCCCGTGATGGTGAAACCCTGCGCCGCATGGCCAGCATTTACCGCCAGTTCCCGGCGCTGATCGTTTCGATGGACTGGGAGCCCTACCAGGTCTGCTACCAGGCGGGGATTTTCAGCAGCAGGTTCCCGATAGAGGGTCTGAGCCTGCATACCTTCATCAACCGTAATGAGTACGCAGTCAACGGTGAGCAGATTGGCCTGCCGCATGTGGACGGCACCCGCTATTACGATGTGTGGCACGGTGTCGAGCTGTCGCCCGCATTGCGTGATGGCCTGGCAGTGATCGCGCTGCCGATGGAAGCCCGCGGCTTCGGGGCGGTGTTGAGCGTGCAGGCCGGCGTCGCCGTGGAAGGGCTGGAAGCGTTCCTGGCGGCAGCGGCCAGCCGCGCTCAGCAACCGCTGAATGGTTTCTCCGCGGCGTGGAAGGCCTTGCCGCAGCGGCTGAGCGAGATCGCGGCCACCGCCGTACAGACCGTCGCGCCGCAGGGCATGGTGACGGTGCCGGCCGGCGAGTTTGTGTTCGCCGTCGGTGGTGTCGAAATTGAAGGCTTCAACTGGGCCGGACAGGACGTGCAGTTTCCCTGGGAAGACTGCCCGCGCCGTCATCATCGCAAGGTCATGCAGCTGCCCGCCTTCCACATCGACCGCTATCCGGTGACCAATGCGCAGTTCAAGGCGTTCATCGACGCCAGCGGTTATCAGCCGGACGATGCCATCAATTTTCTCGCCCACTGGCTGGACGGTGCACCGCGCGCCGGCTGGGAAAACAAGCCCGTGGTGTGGGTGTCGCTGGAGGACTGCCGGGCCTATGCCGCGTGGGCTGGCAAGCGCCTGCCGCATGAATGGGAGTGGCAGTACGCGGCCCAGGGCAATGACGGCCGGCTGTATCCGTGGGGCAATGACTGGGACGAGGCGCGCGTGCCACGCGTGAACCGCGGCCGCCGCGTGCTGGCACCGGCCGATGTGGATGCACATCCGCAAGGCGCCAGTCCGTTTGGGGTGGAGGATCTGGTCGGCAACGTGTGGCAGTGGACCGACGAGTTCATCGATGAACACACCCGCGCGGCGATCCTGCGCGGAGGTTCCAGCTACCAGCCGCAGACCTCGCATTGGTATTTTCCGCAGGCCTACCGGCTGGACCAGCACGGCAAGTACCTGCTGATGGCACCGGCCAAGGACCGTAGCGGCATGCTCGGCTTCCGCTGCGTGGTGGATGCCGCATGAGCGCGCCCATTACCTGCGGCCAGCAACTGATTGCACCGGCAGCGGTGCAGCTGCACGGCCTGTTTGGGCAGATGCTGCAGGCCAACCGCAGCGGTCGGCTGAGCCACTTCATCGTTGATGAGAACAGCCCGTCGATCAGCATCTTCGGCCAAGCGCACAAGCAGCAGAACCAGGAAGGCGACTGGTACGGCGAACACGCTGGCAAATGGTTGTCGGCCACGGCGCGTGCAGTCGCGCAGGGCGGCCAGCCACAGCTGGAGGCCAACCTGCGCCGCGTGGCAGACTGGCTGATCAGCCAGCAGGACGAGGACGGCTACCTGGGCAACTATGCCGCCGATCGCCGCTTCACCGTGCCACAGCCGACCAAGCCGGAAAGCTGGAACGGCGAGCCGGCGCTTCGCACCTGGGATATGTGGACGCACAGCTATCTGTTGCTGGGGTTCCTGGAAACCTGGCGTGCGCTGGGTGATGACCACTACCTGAAAGCGGCCCGTCGCATCGCCGACCTGTGCTGGCAGGCGCTGGAATCGGGCATCGACATCACCACGCTGGGCAACCACCACGGCATGTCGGCCACGGTGTTGCTGGACCCGGCGGCGGACCTCTACCTGGTCACCGGTGAGCCGCGCTACCTGGCACTGGCCGAAAAGGTCCTGCAACAGGCCAATGCCAACCCGCGTCTGGCCCTGTTGGACAAGGGAATCGCCAACGAAGATGCGGCCTTCATCGCCACCGGCAAGGCCTACCAGCTGGCGTGGAACCTCGTCGGCCTGGCCAAACTCTACAAGGCCACCGGCAAGGCCGATTACAAGCTGGCCATCGACAACCTGTGGGCCAACATCCGCGAACAGCACCTTACCGTGGGTGGTGGCCCATGGGGTGGGGTGGCGCACCGCTCGCGCGAGGTGTTCAATGCGCCGCGCACGTTCTTTCCGCAGGCCTACGTGGAAACCTGTTCGGTGCTGGCGTGGATGCAGCTCAACCGCGAGCTGCTGGCCATCACCGGTCATGCGCGCTACGCCGATGAGCTCGAGCGCACCGCTTACAACGATCTGCTCGCCGCGATGGCCCCCAACGGCGAGGATTGGTGCTACTACACCTTCCCCAACGGCAAGCGCGTGCACACCACCTATTGGCGCTGCTGCAAATCCTCCGGGGCCATGGCGGTGGAAGAGCTGCCCCAGGTTGCCTATGGCATCGCCGCCGATGGCGGCCTGCGGGTCAATCTGTACGGTCCCGGTGAAGCACGCTTCACCCACGCCGAGGCGGGCAACGTGCGGCTGCAGCAGCGGGCAGGCTATCCCTTCGATGGCCAGATCACGCTGGATGTAACGCCTGAACGCAGCGCGACGTTCAGTATTGGCCTGCGTATTCCAGACTGGGCCCAGGCGCCACGCGTCCAGGTCAACGGCATCGAGGTGCCGCTGGACAAGGGCGAGGATGGTTACGTGCAGTTGCAGCGTGAATGGCAGACCGGTGACCGCATCAGCGTGCAGCTGCCGATGCGACCGCAGCTGCAACGAGCGGCCAACATCAACGTACAGGAATCACGCGCGCCCGATGGCGCACCGGTGGCGCAGGAAGTGCTGCGCTGGGAGTACGTCGGCCTGACGTACGGTCCGCTGGTGTATGCAACCCCGTTGATCGACGGCTTCAAGACCGATGAAACAGTACGGCTGCCGGCGGGCGATCCCGCGCATTGGTTGAGCGTTGGCAGGGATGCCGGTGAAGGCGCGCCAGTGACGATGCAGCTTGAATGCCGCGCGCCCCTGGTATTCGAACCGTACTACCGCTGCGGCGGCCGCGAGCATGGCGCGTGGCGCCTGAGCTGGTTGTCCCTGGCGCCGTAGTGACCGGCTGGCTGCTGCTTGAATCTCATGTAGGTAAAGGCAGCGTCAGCATCGCAGGCACGGGCAAGGCCGATGCAAGGTTTTTGTCCTCGCTGAAAATACCCGCACGATATGTTTCCTCCGGCAGGCTCGGAGGACACTGCAATCAATGAATCGAGTGCACGCCATGTCAGCAAGCCACAGCCCATCTCCCTTTGATATCGCACGGCGCGAAGGCGCTGCCGGTCCGTTGAGCGGCATCCGCGTATTGGACCTGAGCGCGTATATCGCCGGCCCGTATGGCTGCACGCTGCTGGCCGACCAAGGCGCGGAAGTCATCAAGGTGGAGCCCCCGGTGGGTGACAACCTGCGCAAGTACCCGTCCACGCTGGAAGCCGAGAGCCGCGCGTTCCTCGGCGTAAACCGCTCCAAGCGCGGCGTCGTGCTGGACCTCAAGCAACCCGACCAACGGGCGGTGTTGATGCGACTGGTGCGCGACGCCGACGTCCTGGTGCACAACTTCCGTCCCAATGTGCCGGCACGGCTGGGCATCGACTTTGACAGCCTGCACAAGCTCAACCCGCGTCTGGTCTACTGCTCGGTCACCGGCTACGGCGAACAGGGGCCTCTCAAAGACAAAGCCGGCTACGACCAGGTGCTGCAGACCATGACCGGCATGTGTGCCATGCAGGGCAAGCCGGGCGCCGGGCCGGAAATCCTGTACGGCTCGGTGGTGGACTACTACGCTGCCGCGCTGGTGGCTGCCGGCGTGTCGTCGGCGCTGTACGAGCGCGAACGTAGCGGGGAAGGGCAGTACGTGGGCGTTTCCTTGCTGCGCAGTGCATTGACCATGCAGTCGGCACGGATGGTCTGGGCCGACGGTGAACCGGAAGGCGTGGGCCGTGACATGCGTTCGGGCGGTGTCACCGGCATCCACCCCACCGCACAGGGCCACCTGTACATCTCGGCCAACACACCGCGTTTCTGGCAGGCACTGTGCGAGAAGATCGGTCTGCCTGCGTTGGCCAGCGACCCGCGCTACGACAGTGTACGCAAGCGTGCCCAGCACTCGGAGGAACTGCTGCCGCAGCTGCACGCGGCACTGGCCATGCGCAGCGCGCTGGAGTGGGAAGCGTTGTTCGGCGAAGAAGTGCCATGCGCCGCGGCACGCAAAGTGGAAGACATGTTCGAGCATCCGCAGGTGCTCGCCGAGGAGATGATTGCCACGTTGCCGCACCCGTTGCTGGGCAACTACCGCGGGCTCACGCGGCCCATCGTGTTCGGTCGCACGCCGGGTCCGCAGCCGTTCGCTGCGCCGGTGTTCGACCAGGACACCGCCGCCGTCATTGCCAGCGCCGATGCCGGCGACACCCACGATTGAACTGGAGTACCCGCATGACCGCTGCATCCAAGCTCGCCCAGCTGCGCGACCTTTCGGTCGTGGTCGCCGACACCGGCGATTACGAGGCCATCAAGCGGCTGCGCCCGGTGGACTGCACGACCAACCCCACCCTGGTGAAGAAGGCGCTCGACCTTCCGGTGTACGCCGACCTGATCGCGCGTCAGCTGCACTGGGGCCGGGCGCAGAGCGGCGATGCAACGTCCATCGCCAACGCCGTGGTCGATCGTCTCACCGTGGGTGTCGGCACGATGCTGGCCGAGCTGGTGCCAGGCCGCGTGTCCACCGAAGTGGATGCAGACAAGGCGCACGACACCGAGGCGACCATCGCCAAGGCGCGTGCGTTCATCGCCATGTATGAAGCGGCCGGCGTGCCGCGCAGCAAGGTGCTGATCAAGATCGCCGCCACCTGGGCGGGTGTGGAGGCCGCACGCGTGTTGCAGGCCGAGGGCATCGACTGCAACCTCACCCTGATCTTCAACCCGACCCAGGCCCTGGCCTGCTCCGAAGCCGGCGCATTCCTGATTTCACCGTTTGTCGGCCGCATCCTTGATTGGCACGTGGCCAACGGCCACACCCCGGCCAGCATCGACGACGACCCGGGCGTGGTCTTCGTACGCGGGGTGTTCGCCGAATTCAAGCGGCGTGGTTCGGCGACCGTGGTGATGGGCGCCTCGTTCCGGTCCACCGCACAGATCGAAGCCTTGGCCGGCTGTGATCGGCTGACGATCTCGCCGGATCTGCTGGAGTCACTGGACACGGACTACGGTGAGTTGCCGCGCAAGCTGGTGGCCGGTGCGACGGAGACGCTGACGGTTGTTGCGATTGATGAGGCGAAGTTCAAGGCAGACATGGCGGCCGATGCGATGGCGGCTGAGAAGCTGGCGACCGGAGTTGATGCGTTTGCCAAGGATCTGCAGACGTTGCGGGCGCGTATCGCGAAGGAGTTGGGTCGGTAGAAGTGCGCAGGGGGCTCCCACACCATCGGGTGGCGTGACGCGTCACGTTAATTGCTGCCACCGGCGCGTGCGCTGTGCTCAAGCTTACGCAAAATGCGTCATGCCGGTAGCCGCGTGGATTGATTGCGAGAAGCGCGTCTCATCAGCGACAACCGCTTCCGCTTCCGGCCAGAAGGGGACACCCGCGGCCTGCGCGTGCACTCTCGTATTACCCTTTCGGGGCTGATCGGCATCTCCGCCTGCACGATGCAGTAATCTTGGCCAGTTGCCTTCCAGACGTAAGACGTATGCCTTCTATTCGCTGTGACGCTGTACTTTTGGATATGGATGGGACTCTGGTGGACTCGCATCTGCTCGTCGAGCATGTGCTGTCCATGTTCGCAGAGAAGTATTGCTTGGACTTCGAGGAAGTGAAGGCACTCGCCCACGGCATGCAGGCAATCGATATGACACGGCACTATCTGGGTGACACGCAGGAAGCGATCACCGTCGCCGAGTACCTTGAACGATACGAGGAGGAGCACGTTGAGGGGATCGTTGCGATGCCTGGCGCGCGTGCGCTGCTGAAGGCGCTTCCCCAGGAAAGGGTCGCGATGGTGACTTCCGCCGGGCGCACGCTTGCCAGCAGGCGAATGAACGCTGCGGGTCTCGACACCCCGGCCGTAGCGGTCTGCGCTGAGGATGCACAGCCAGGAAAGCCGAATCCGCTCTGCTACGAGATGGGCGCGCATCGACTGGGGGTCGAAGTGTCGCGTTGCCTTGTGATAGAAGACGCTGTCACCGGCATCAGGGCAGGACTTGCCGCTGGCGCGGTAGTGTTCAACGTCGGTCCGGTCCCTGAACTGACGAATGAGCGTCTCTTCAACATCACAGGCCTTGAGGACATTACTGTTGATGACACGGGTGAAAGTCTGGTGTTGACCTACTCTGTGCGGGACGGGAAGACCTGATGGACGTCAGTCGTTGGCCATTGCAGAAGCACCACGCGAGCCACTACTACGTGGTGCCCCCTGCCACACAGACTACTCGCCGTATGCCTCAAGTGACCGCATCGAGTAGACGTAGGCGGCTCCCGCGTTCACTTGGATCGCAGTAGCGAGCGCCTGCGCAAGCTCTGCTTCACTCGCTCCAGCTTTACGCGCGGCTTCGGTATGCGTCCCAATACACCCGTCGCAACGCAGGCTGATCGCCACAGCAACGGCAATCAATTCACGGGTCTTGGCGTCCAGCGCTTGATCATGGGCAGCCGCCGCGCCCAGGGATTGGTAAGCCTCAAGCATCTTCGGATGGCGCTTTCCAAGGGTGCCAAACGCCTTCTTCACAGCAGGCACGTACTCGGACCAGTTGAACAACATGTGATTTCTCCTGAAGAGGGTTGGAATGTTCAGGGTCGCTGCTCCAGTGGACCAGGTCGGTATCCACCGTCGATGGGGAATGAGCAGCGAGTGGATTCAGTGGTCTGTGCGATAACGCGGGGCCACGGTATTGCTGGACAGATGTGCCGCCATCGTCTGGCGCGCGGCTTCGAACGCGTCCCACTCCTCGCCGGCATGCAGCGAGGGAAGCGTGATCAGTTCGCCACGATCCAGCCCGTGCAGCGCGGCATCCACAAGGTCTTCGGCAGGCATCACGATCTCGCGGGGGAGGTTCTCCACCGGCAGGCCGCCGGTTGCCCAGAAATCGGTGGCTGTCGCGCCCGGAAGCACCGCTTGTACGCGTACACCCGTGCCGACAAGTTCCTTGTGAAGCGACTGGGTGAACGCGGTAACGAACGCCTTGCTTCCTCCGTAGACTCCATTGAGGATTTCCGGGGCAACACTGGCAATGGAGGAAATATTGATGACGGTGCCCCGCCCACGCGCCGCCATCTGCGGCACCGCGGCATAGGTCAGCCGCATGAGCGCGGTGACATTGAGCTCCACCATGGCGGTCATGCGCTCCACGTCACTCTGCAGCAGGGGCGTGTGAGTACCGATGCCCGCGTTGTTGACCAGCACCGAGATATCAGCATCCTGCTGCAGACGGCGCTCTACCGTTGCAAGCTGATCGCGCTGCCCCAGGTCGGCGGCGATCACCTCCACGGCACGCTGGGTCTGGCTGCTGATCCGCTGAGCCAATGCATTCAGTCGCTGGCGGTCACGTGCGACCAGAATCAGGTCATGGCCACGGCGGGCCAGACGCTCGGCGTAGATCGCGCCGATTCCAGACGAAGCGCCGGTGACCAGAGCGACGCCGGGGGAAGGGGAATGTGCGGACATGGTGCTTTCTCCAGTAATGCGGCCGTGGCCGCGGGGGTGTGGAGAAAGCATGCGCCTGATGGACGATGGCTCAAATGACGCATATAGTCATGTTTTAGGACATGCGGGTTCGGACGACATGCACAAGGTTGGATACGTATTGGGCGACGGCTTCCAGGTCATGGCGCTAGGCTCGCAGGCGGTGTTCGAGTTCGCCAACCTCGTTCATGGCGAAACCTTCTACACCGTGGAAAACTGGTCGCTGCAGGGCGGGGAGATCAACGCCTCCTTGGGCGTGCGGGTGGTGACGCGCGAGCTCAGCGAGCGCAGCCACGCCGACACCTGGATGTTCGCCGGGGTGATTGACCCGCTGTCCGGTCCGGGTTCTCCGCCGTTGCTGGATTTCGTACGCCGCGTCGCAGGCAGGGCGCGGCGCGTGGCAGGTATCTGCACCGGTGGCTTCATCCTTGCTGAGGCCGGTGTGCTCACACAGCGCCGGGCCACCACCCACTGGGCCTATGCCGAGCACATGCAGCAGCGCCACCCCGACATCCAAGTGGAAGCTGACCGGATCTTCATCCTGGATGGTCAGTTCTGGACCTCAGCCGGCATGACGGCCGCGCTCGACATGGCTCTCGGGATGGTGGAGAAAGACCTGGGGCCGGAGGTGGCCCGCTCGGTGGCGCACCGGCTGGTGATGCACCATCGGCGCGCTGGCGGACAGAGCCAGCACTCGGAACTTTTGCACCTGGCACCACGAAGCGACCGCATTCAACAGGCGCTCGACTATGCAAAGCGTCATCTGGGCGAGTCGCTGGGCGTGGAGCAACTGGCCGAACAGGTCAACCTGAGTCCCCGACAGTTCAGCAGGATCTTCACGGCGGAGACCGGTCAGTCCCCAGCGAAGGCGATTGAGGCGTTGCGACTCGAGGCTGCTCGCGTCATGGTCGAACAGGGGCGGCATCCGCTGGAAGTGATTGCCCGTGAGAATGGCTTCCGAGACCGGCGGCATCTTCGAGAGGCTTACCAGCGAGGGTTCGGTACTGCTCCCCAGACCATGCGGCGGCAGTCCCGCACCGGGCTGAAAATGTGACCGGAATTCCCTCCTTGACCCATCTTCCGCGGTTCATAGCGGGTTAGTCCCTTTACCGGAATGACCAGCGTCGGGGGTAATCCTCAGGCCTGCTACGCATTAGGCATGCGTCTTTTTTCCGATAACGATCTCGTATCCACCTCGCGCAGCTGACCTGTGCTGGTTGGAGTCAAGGTCAGCCTAAGCCTTGCACTCGATTGAATTCACGTGTGATCCCATGTGGAACTACCTTTATCGGTGGCCTTCTACTTCAGCGGGGGCATGGTTTGCTGGTAGGTGCCGACGGTTTCCCCAACGCCCAGGATGTGTCCCTTTGCGGCCTGGAGCACCTCGTCCCGCGTCGCGCCTGGTTTCAGATCAAGCACCGTGTCCAATGCCAGGACCTGGAAATGGTAGTGGCGCGGCGGATCCCCGACTGGCGGCTTTGGGCCGAAGTACCCCACCGAACCGCGACTGTTCGCGCCCTGCAGCATTCCTTCCGGTTTCAGCAGTCTTGGATCGACCGAGAGCCCCTCCGGCAACGATTGGGTGCTGGCTGGGATGTTGTAGGCGACCCAGTGAATGAACGGCGTGACCTTGGCTGCATCCGGATCCTCCATGATCAGCGCGTAAGACCGCGCGTTCGGCACGGCGTTCCAGGAGAGCGCGGGGGATGCATCGTCGTGATACGCGCTGAAGCGTGGGGGCAGCGGCTGGCCCGAGGAGAAGGACGGCGAGCGCACCTCCAGCGCTGCAGCTTGGCCTATCCGATCCTTGGCCAACGGCACGCCAGAGCCTTGATTCACCTGGGCCAGCAGGGGGCCGCCAGGCACCGGGGCCGCGGGAGAGGCAGCCGCTTGGCCCTGGCCGTAAGTCACGCGATAGATCACGCCGTTGGCATCGTCGCCGACCAGCAGGGCACCGCCCTTCGTCATCGCCAAGCCGACAGGTCGTGCGATATGCGCTTGGCCGTTGTCCACCAAAAATCCGGTGAGGAAGGGTTCAAAGCCGACGGGCTTGCCAGCGTTGAAACGTATACGCACCACCTCGTAGCCGGACGCAGGCTTGCGGTTCCAGGATCCGCGCATCGTCACGAAGGCGTTCCCCCGGTAAGCCGCCGGGAACTGTTGACCTGTGTAGAACAGCATCTGCATGGGGGCGGCATGGGCCGTGTAGCCGAGCACCATGGGTTCGCTTGTATCTGCCCACTGCTGCTTGCTGATCTGGCCCGGCGGGGTGCTCTGCGGATTGATCCCGTCCTTGCCCCACACATGGGGCCAGCCGTACTTCTTCCCCTTCTGGATTCGGTTGAGCTCCTCGGGCTGCTCGTCGTTACCCAGGTAATCGATGCCGTGATCCATGCCCCATAGCTCGCCAGTCCTGGGATCCCACGCAAAGCCGATGG
Source organism: Stenotrophomonas sp. (assembly GCA_032007425.1). Classification (GTDB taxonomy): domain Bacteria; phylum Pseudomonadota; class Gammaproteobacteria; order Xanthomonadales; family Xanthomonadaceae; genus Stenotrophomonas. The sequence continues at coordinate 41,836 of DALZLW010000002.1, read as the reverse complement.
TGTTGCGAAGCCCACTGGCGAATATCGACCGGCTCTTGCCGTCCGGCGAGGACCTCAGCAAGGCGGCGTGCTCGGGATTGGTCTCGTTGCAAGCGTTACATGACGACCCTACGCTGATGTAAAGCATCCCATCGGGACCGAAGGCCAGCGTCCGGTTGGGATGCTGGCCGCCGTCGGGCAGGTCGTTGATGATCCGTTCTTCCGGTCCCAGGGTGCCATCCGGACGCAGGGCTGCTCGGTACACGTCATTGGCAGTGGCGATGTACAGCTGCCCCTCGGCGATGGCCAGCCCGTGTGCACCTGGACGCGAGAAGATCACCCTGGGCTCGGCGTCGAGCGTGCCATCTTCGTTGGCATCCTCCAACAGCAGCACATCGCCCTGATCCCGCCGCGAGACGTAAATCCGGCCATCGGGTGCTACGACGATGATGCGGGGATTCTGAAGGCCTTGTGCCAAGGGGCGCACCTGGAAGCCGCTGGGAACCTTCAGGGACTGCATGCGGGCGGGCGTGGCGTCGACCTTGCCGGGTTTGAATGTGTGGATGTTGGCGGCCACGTCAGTTCCATCCCCCTGCTGAGCGGAAACAACGGAGGGGGCCAACAGGATGAGCAGGAGCGCGGTTCGGGACATGAGCGAGGCCTTGCGCTGGGGAGCGATCAGAATCTGCTCAAGCCAATCAATGGACTGCGAATGAACTGTATACACAAGGTCAGGGGGGGGGGCATGCGCCGTTCTGATCACGCAGGAGAGGCCCGGCAGGCCTAACGACGGCGTTCACTACTACTTGACGCAAGTGTCGCTCATCCCTTCACGCCTGCATCGCTCCAGCACCATGTGGCCATCGATACGGTGGGCTCTCCCCCAAACGAAAGCGAGTAACCCATGGCAGAGCTCAAAGAAAACCTGTTGGACTGGCTGCGCGATGCGCACGCGATGGAACAGCAGGCCGAAACCATGCTCAAGGGACAGGCGTCCCGCATCGAGCATTACCCGGTGCTCAAGGCACGCATCGAAGCGCACATCGAAGAAACGATCGGTCAACGGGAACTGCTGGAAGGGTGCATCAAGCGCTTGGGCGGCTCACCCTCGACCCTGAAGGACGTGATGGGAAAGATGGCCGCGTTCGGTCAGGCCGTCGGCGGCATGACTGCTTCGGATGAGATCGTCAAAGGTGCAATGGCCGGCTATGTCTTTGAGCACTTCGAGATCGCTTCGTACACCGCGTTGATTGCCGCGGCGAAGACCGCTGGCGACGCGGAGACTGCGCGGGTCTGCGAGGAAATCCTGGTCCAGGAAGAAGCCATGGCCGATTGGCTGGCAGCCCACCTTCCTGAGATAACTGAAGAGTTCATGGTTCGCGACTCTACCCCGGGCGTGGAGGCAAAGAAGTAGACGCGCGCCTCCGCTTATTGCACCTCCCAGCCAACGCCAGAGGATCACGCCATGTTCCTGCACCACAAAAAGCTCATGTATACCGTCAGGGTCGAACGCTCTGATCCCGCGCTCGCCACGCTCATGCTGGAGCAGTTTGGCGGGCCACAGGGCGAACTTGCAGCCGCAATGCGTTACTTCACCCAGGCCTTGGGGGAAACGGATCCGGGCCGGAAAGATCTTCTCTTTGACATCGCCACCGAAGAGATCAGCCATCTGGAGATCATCGGCACCATCATATCGATGCTGAATCAGGGGCCGAAGGCGGTTCAGTCCGAAGGCATGGCCGAGGCCGAGGAAATGCGCAACCTGGGTGGCAACAGCACCAGCCACACCCAGCAGATTCTCTACGGCGGCGGCCCTGCGCTGGTGAATTCCAGCGGGGTGCCCTGGAGCGCAGCCTACGTCGACTCCATCGGCGAGCCGACGGCGGACCTCCGATCCAATATCGCTGCGGAAGCACGAGCGAAGATCGTCTACGAACGCCTCATCAACGTGACGGATGACCCGGGTATCAAAGACGCGCTACGCTTCCTGATGACGCGCGAGATCGCCCATCAGAAATCGTTTGAAAAAGCGCTTTACAGCATCCGCCCCAATTTCCCGCCCGGGAAAATGCCCGGCGACCCCGCATTCACCGACCTCTACATGGACATGTCCCAGGGTGAGGGCGACGTGGAAGGCAGCTGGAACAGCGGTGACCTCTGGGAGCGGGTGAGCGATCGCGATGCCCAGGCCGCCCTGGACGGCGGCGACGGCACCTGCGCGGTGGGCCTTTCCGATCGTGAAAGGCTGGCCCTTGAGGCAGTGAGCCTGCGTACGCTTTCAGATCCCGAAGAAGAACCGCTGACGGGAGCCGAACTTGCCACTGGCGACGGTGCCGGCGCGACAAGGGGCCCGGTCCGGGAGCCGTGAGGCCTCTGACATGTGGACGCAGAACAGCCAAGGCCTAGCATACGTCGCCTATCTTGTATGGCTGTCCTTTGGTTGCGTGGATTTTGCCATCCATCGCCGCACGGCCCTTCCCCTGACATCGGGGCTGAGAGAGAGCGCGTTGCACGGCTTCCAACTGCTTATTGCTGGAGCGGGTGTGTTGTTGTGGGCAGCGCTCGACAGTTCCCGGGCCGTTGTGGCCCTGCTTGGGTGCTTGGCCGCCATCCACGCGGCCGCCGCCTACGCAGACACGGTGGTTGCCGTGCAGAGACGCGCTGTCACTCCCATGGAACAGCATGTCCACAGCGTCCTCGATATCGCTCCCTGGGGTTTTGTCGGCTACACCGCTTGGGCTGCGGAGCCGACGTGGAGAATGACGTGGGGGCCGCAGCCTTTTTGGGTCTGGGTAGCCCTCGTTCTGCCCACGTTGCCGACGGTGCTTTTGCCGTGGATGGCCGAGTTTCGCGCTGCATGGTTGGCAAGGCGCGGTGGTTGACTGGCCGCTATTGGATCACAGGGCCGCAACGTGTTCTGTTCTAGAACGGTTTTGGGCAAATAAGGAGGATTCACTGTGTCCTTGGTCGAATACCGCCGCAAGCGCCGCTTTGACCAGACCAAAGAGCCAGAGCCTGGCAAGGCGCTGCCGAAGGGGCAGCGCGCCATCTTTGTCGTGCAGCTGCATCACGCCAGCCGACGGCATTACGATTTCCGCCTGCAGGTGGGCGATGCCCTAAAGAGTTGGGCCGTGCCCAAGGGCCCCAGCTACGACCCCAAGGTCAAGCGGATGGCGGTCGAGGTCGAGGACCATCCCGTCGACTACGCCGGCTTTGAAGGCCAGATCCCCAAGGGGCAATACGGCGGCGGTCATGTTGCTCAGTTCGACCACGGCGTCTGGGCTACCCAGGGCGACCCGGAGGCCCAGCTGGCCAAGGGGCACCTGCGCTTCGAGCTGTTTGGCGCCAAGCTGAAAGGCGGCTGGCACCTGGTGCGATCCAGCAAGCCCGCCCGTCAGCCGCAGTGGCTGCTGTTCAAGGACGACGACACCTTTGCCAGCGATCTGGAAGCAGACGACCTGCTGGCCGACGTGTCCCCTCCGCCCGCTGAGGATCTCAAGCGGGCGGGCGCAGGCAAGGCGGACAAGAGGAAGCTCAAGGCCGTGCCCGCCAAGCGTGCCCGCCGGAAAAACTGGGCCAGGAAGGCGATGTCCCTGCCCAAGGCGAAGGAGGCTGCCGCTCCCTCGGGTCCGTTCGAGCCCCAGCTTGCCAAGCTCGGGGAGGCACCTCCCCAAGGCGATCAGTGGGTCCACGAGATCAAATGGGACGGGTATCGCATCCTGGCCACGGTGTCAGATGGCAGCGTTCGGCTGTGGTCCCGCAACGCCTTGGAATGGACCGACAAAATCCCCGAGATACGCGATGCCATCGCAGCGCTGGGGCTCACCTCCGCTGCGCTGGATGGTGAGCTCATCGCCGGATCAGGCACCAAGGAAGACTTCAATCTGCTGCAGGCGACGCTGTCTGGAGAGCGCCAGGGTACGCTGGCCTACGCGCTGTTCGATCTGCTGCACATCGATGGCGTGGACGTGGCGGCGGCACCCTTGTTGGAGCGCAAAGCGTTGCTGCAGGAGGTGCTGGAGGGAGATGCCGGGCACCTGGCTTTCAGCTCCCACGTCGAGGGTGATGGCAACGAAGCCTATCGGATGGCCGGCGAGCAGCACTTCGAGGGCATCATTTCCAAACGCGCCGATCGCCCCTATCACAGTGGCCGAAGCGACGACTGGCGCAAAACCAAGCAACTTGCCAGTGATGAGTTTGCGGTGGTTGGCTATACGGCGCCCAAGGGCAGTCGCAGTGGTTTTGGTTCGCTCCTGCTGGCCAAGCCTGACGCCAAGCATGGCTGGGTTTACGTAGGGCGGGTGGGCACCGGGTTTTCCGACGCGTTGATCACGGATGTGAGCAAGAGGCTCAACGGGGGAGGCAAGAAGCCAACGGCCTACGTGCCAACGGAGGATACCGATCTTCGCTCCGCCAAGTGGTTCGAGCCGCGCTTCGTGGTGGAGGTTTTTTACCGGGGAATAGGCGGGCAGCAGCTATTGCGCCAGGCCTCACTGAAAGCCGTACGGGCCGACAAGGACGTGGCCGATCTGCTGGATTCGGACCGTGGTGCGCCAGGAACGCCCGGCAAGGCGAAGCGGGCATCCAAGGCATCCTCCTCGCGCAAGGCCGCGGCAAAACCGCTGACAGATCGTGTGCCGCCCCGGCTTTCTTCTCCCGGCAAGGTCCTTTTCCCCGGGGATGGCTATACCAAGCAGGACGTCTGGGACTACTACTCGGCGGTGATGGATCACCTCCTGCCGGAGGTGATCAACCGGCCGCTGTCGATCATTCGCTGTCCGGCCGGCACCGGAAAGGCCTGTTTCTTCCAGAAGCACCACACTGCCGGGCTGGAGCTGGTGGACTCGGTCAGGTTGAAGGAGGACAGTGGCATCTATGCCGATTATCTGGTGGTGCGCGATGCGGCCAGCCTGCTTGAGCTGGTCCAGTTCAATACATTGGAGTTCCACCCGTGGGGCAGCCATGCAGAAGCGCCCGACCGGGCCGATCGGGTGGTATTCGACCTTGATCCAGGACCGGACGTGCCTTTCGCAGAAGTCAAGAAAGCCGCCACGGATATCCGGAAGCTTTTGGCCCAGCTGGAACTGGAGTCCTTCCTGCGGGTATCGGGCGGCAAGGGCCTGCACGTCGTGGTGCCGCTCAACCCGGGCTGCGACTGGGATCTGACCAAGCGTTTCGCCAAAGGCTTTGCCGAGGCGCTGGCGCAGTCGGAGCCGCACCGTTTTCTTGCCACGGCCACCAAGTCCCTGCGGAACAAGCGGATCTTCGTTGACTACCTGCGCAACGGTCGAGGCGCCACGGCCGTGGCATCCTATTCCCTGCGGGGCAGGCCGGGCGCTCCGGTGGCCTTGCCGTTGGCATGGAGCGAACTGGCCAAGCTGAAGCGCGCCGATTCGTTCACGATCAAGGAGGTTCCGGGAAAACTGAAACGGCGACGCAATGATCCGTGGGAGGGCATCGATTCGTTGAAGCAGAACCTGGCTCGCTGGGCTCGAGAAGAATGATCCCCTGTGGCCGCGCCAGTCAGGTGGACATCAAGCTTGGAAAGAGCGAATTCGCCGAGACCACGCGAGCAGCACCGGACTGGCTCAGCACGGCCAAGGAAGGACCTCTACGTTCGGGCAAGCAAGCTACGGCCTGATCCACTACCAGGCATTCGTGTTCTCGTGAATTGGCATCAATGGCTGTAGCCAGCACACACGAGTCCAGCGCCATTCCCGCCAGCACCAGCGGTCCTGCGTCCAGCTTCTGCAGCAGAATCTGCAGGGGCGTGGACAGGAACGCGGAGTGCTTGGGTTTCAATACCGAATAGTGATTTGGTTTGGGGAACAGAGTGCGGGCGATCTCCCCGGGAGCTCCTGGCATCCGCAGGCACTCCTCGGCAAGCGCGCCGAAACCACATTTCCAGTTGCCGAAGTTGTCGTTGGCGTAGATGACAGGCCAGTCCCTTTCGTCAAATGCCTCGCGGATTGGACCGAGGGCGTGCGCAGCCTCCACCGCGCGGGGGGCCAAGCGCTCCCCGTCCGGAAAGTCGAAGCGGCTGAACATGTCAATGATCAGAAGGGCTGGGATGGACATTGCGGTCCCGGGTCTGTGAATGGGGTGAAGGGAAACAACGGGCCAGTCTCAGAGGATGACGCAGGCGCAGGTGTCGCGCGGAAGTACAGCCGGCAATTTCGTCACCTCGCGCTTCTCCGGCGTGGACTATGGTAGTGGCTCCTTGAGGAGAACAGTGTGCCCCTTCGAGCAATCGGCTACATGAGCCAGGCGAGGCAGCCTTGGAACCGCGAAGATCTGGACGCGCTGGTTCAGCGTGCGGCCGCCTTCAACCTGGAGGCTGGAGTGACCGGGGTGCTGCTCTTTGATGGCGTCAGCTTCCTGCAATACATCGAAGGGCCGGAGGATGGAGTAGGCGTTGCCTATAAACGCACTCTTTCGTCGGCTTTTCATTCCGAGATCGTAGAACTGGGGAGGGGGATAGTGGGCAGTAGACTTCTGCCTTATTGGTCCATGCATTGGCTCCTCGCCGATCCCAGCCAGCTGCTTTCGGTCGCCCGTGCTGACTGGACGGGGTTTGTAAGATCGACCCAACCGTCCCCCCGGCGATCCACCGCGATGGACCGCCTTCAGCTATACCTGCACCCCTATATCGCACACCCTCGTTAGATTCGGATCGGAGACGACCGCTGCCGCAGCGGCGGCTTCTTCGGCCGCCGGCGCGCTGCTGGATCGCGCCGGCGCGGCCTCGGCACGCGCAAGTCGCAGCCGGATCACGGGTCACCGTCCGTGGCCTCCTTATCCTTGTGCTTATCCGCACTTCCGCCCGGCAACTTCGTCCGCTCATCGAGACGCTGCTGCTGCTCTTCCGGCGTTGGCGCGGCAACGAACGGAGAGATGGGGTCACTGGCAGGAAACGTTTCCTCCAGCGCTTCATCATGATTGCGGCCGTTGTGCAGCTTCGCCCGCTGCGGGCTGACTGAATCGGTTCCCGGCGCACCCGGGTCCGGGTGGGGAAGATCTTTCTGATCACGTTGCATGAGCTGTCTCCAGGTTCTGCGCCCTTGTTCCGGCGGCATGCCCAGCATAGAAACAGCGCCGTGGTGGGCTGCATCAAAGAAATGACAACGTGGCGTCAACCCTTCAGGCAACATTCGTTAACAATTGCCGCTCGGCGGTGGCCGCGCTTTCAAAGACACGCCGGGCCCGCGCGCCGCCTGCAGTGCTGCCCCCCGGAACCCTACAAACTCCAATCCACCCGCAACCCGGCAATCAACGCATTGGGCAGATCGCGCTCCCGCCCCGGCTCATCAAACTGGTCCGGATGCACGATGTAGTGCAGGTTCGGCGCGATGCGCAATTGCGGCGTGACCTGGAACCCGTAGCTCAACTCCATCATCACCTGGCTGTCGTGCGGGGTCCCACTGCCACCGGCGGCAGCGCGTGCCAGTCGCAGGTTTTCCAGCGCGATGGAACTGTACTTCTGCTGGGTGACCACAAAGGCGATGTTGTCCTGCGGTCGGCTGACGAACGTGCCTTTCTGCACCACACCCGCCTGCAGGAAGTGGTCCTCGATCAGTTGGCCTGAGGTGCCCTTCAGCACGGCACCAAAGACAGTCAAGCCGCGACCGTCCCTGTCGCCCGTGACCTGCTGCTCGAATCGGGCAAACGCGCCTGAGCGGCCGTGGCGGCTCATGTAGTCCTGGCCACTCAACTGCGCTGGATTACCGTTGGCGTCACGCAGCGGGTCGCGGTACGTCGAGTTGTCCTGCCAACCGCCGAGCTCATAACGGGCCTTCAAGCGCGCCGAGTCCGGGCTGCGCCAGCCGATGGCGTACGGCACCACCCAGCCGGTGGCCTGGTTCGTGCTCCATTTCAGGCCATGCTGGCCGTCCTCGGCCTGGCTCGGATCGACCTGGTAGGCGCCCACGCGCACGTAGACATCCGGCGTCACCCACGCGGTGGCATCGGCCATCCAACTCGATACCGGCCACCAGGTGAAGTTGCTGGTACGGAAGACGTAGGTCGGATTGCCGCAGGCCGAATTGCCCTGGAAGTACTGGCACAGCTCGGATCCGAGGAAATGGATGTTGGCCACGCTGCGTCCGGCTTCCAGCACGAGGCGGTCGTCGAGCAGCTTCTGTTCCAGGGTCAGGTTGGCCAGGCGCGTGCCTTGGCCGCCGTAGATCTCCTGCACCGACGTGCTGTTACCGGTGCTGCTGCGGGCGAGGTTGGTGCCGTGGCGGTTGATGCCATAGGCCTTGATCGTCGCGCCACGCCAGCCGAACGCCGCATCCAGATTGACGTCCGCTCCGAACATCAGCTGACCCGCGTAGGCCGTGCCGCTGCGCTTGCCGCCGTCAAGCGTAGCGGCTGCTTCGCCGGTATAGGAAAGCTTGGGAGTGAGAACTTCGCTGGTATCGGCGGCGACGGCCAGCGCAGGCAGCGCCAGCAGAATCGTAACCGGCAACAACTGGCGGCAGGAAGGGCGGGTCATGCAAGGCTCCATGGTCAGGACGTAGCTCGCCGCGGCCCCGCGCGCGCAGGGCCGACGGATAAGAGCGGGGAAGATGGGATCAGGCGGCGGAAATAACCGGCTTCTTGAGAACGCGCAGCGCAACCGCCGTGACGACAACACCAGCCACCAGCGCCGTGAGGTAAACGCCCAGGTGGGTCACCGCATTCGGAATCGGCAGCACGAACACGCCACCGTGCGGCACCTTCAGTTCAACGCCGGCCGCCATGGTGATCGCGCCGGCTACCGCAGAGCCGAGGACCAGCGCAGGAATGGTGCGCAGCGGATCGCGCGCGGCGTAAGGGATCGCGCCTTCCGTGACGAAGCTCAGGCCCAGCACGCCGGCGGCGCCCGCCGTGCCGCGCTCTTCGGCGGTAAAGCGGCTGCTGAACAGCCACGTTGCCAATGCGATGCCCAGCGGCGGGGTCATTCCACCAATCATCGTCGCCGCCATGGGCGTATAGACCTGGCTGGAAATCAGTGCGGTGGAAAACGCGTAGGAGGCCTTGTTCACCGGCCCGCCCATGTCCACGGCCATCATCCCACCCAGCATCAGCCCCAGCAGGATCGCACTGCTGCCCTGCATGCCGCGCAGCGCCTCGGTCAGCCAGGCCAGCAGGCCGGCAACCGGCGTGCCGATCACATACATCATCAGCAGGCCCACCAGCAGCGTGCCCAGTACCGGCAGGATCAGCACCGGCTTCAGGCCTTCCAGGCTGCGTGGCAGGCGCAGCGCACGGTTCATCCAGTGCACGCCGTAGCCGGCGATGAAGCCAGCCACGATGCCGCCGATGAAGCCCGCATCCATGTTGACCGCCACCAGCCCGCCGATCATGCCGGGCGCGATGCCGGGACGGTCGGCGATGGAGTAGGCGATGTAGCCGGCCAAGGCAGGCACCATCAACATGAAACCGGACTTGGCGCCGATCTGGAACAGCGACCAGGCCAGCGTGCCCTTGTGTGCATCGTCAAAGGCGTAGATGCCGCCCAGCGCGAAGGCCAGCGCAATCAGCAGGCCGCCGGCGGTCACGAAAGGCAGCATGAAGGACACACCGGTCATCAGGTGCTTGTAGGGACCGGCGGCCTTGGTCTTCTCGGTCCTGCTCCCGGCAACGGCGGAACCGGCGTGTACGCCGGCCTCGGCCAGCGCCTTGCGGATCAGGTTCTGGCCGTCGTTGATCGCCGGCTTGGTGCCGCTCTTGAACAAACGCTTGCCGGCGAAGCGGGACAGGTCGACTTCGCGGTCGGCGGCAATCAGCACCAGATCGGCGGCGGCGATTTCCTCGTCACTCAAGGCGTCCTGCGCGCCCACCGAGCCCTGGGTTTCCACCCGAATCGGGTGCCCCAGGGCCTTGGCCGCCTGTTGCAGGCCCTCGGCCGCCATGAAGGTATGGGCAATCCCGGTGGGGCAGGAGGTAATGGCCACGATGTGCTTGCCAGCGCCTGTCGTGGCCGCTGTGGACGGTGCGACCGCCAGCGGCGCGAGTACCGCCGCCGGGTCGTCCAGCACTTCGCCAAGGCTGGCGCGCACGATGGCGGCGTTGCCGAAGCGGGATGTGTCGGCCTCGCCGTCGCCGATCAGCAGCAACTGGGACGTGGCGGCCGCCTGTGCAGCGGGCAGGGCATCAGTCACGCCCTGCTCGCTGCGGATTTCGATCACCAGTTCAAGCCCGCGCTGGCGGGCGGCGCGGCGCAGTGCTTCGGCGGCGAGAATCGCCTCGATGCTGCGTTCGCCTGCGGCGATGACGATGGTGGAAGCGTGCATGGAAACTCCGGGAATTCTCAGGATTAGTACGTGCAGCGGGGTCAATCCAACTGCTCGATCAGTACATCGCCAGACCAGTGGCGCACCTGCGCCGGATCGAGCCGCCGTGCATCACCGCTTTCCAACCGGCTCATCGAGAACGCCGTTGCCAGCCGTGCGCACTCGGCCAGGGTGAACGCCGGTTCCAGCAAGGCCGCGGCCATGCCGGCCACCATGGCGTCGCCGGCACCGACGGAGCTGCCCTGCGCCAGACGCGGCGGTCGTGCGACCAGCGCGCCACTGCGATCGATGAACAGCGCACCTTCAGTGCCCATCGAGATCACCACCAGCGCAACCCCGCGTTCGACCAGGCGCTGTCCGGCGGCGCGCAGGGCGCTGCGATCGGGTAACGGCATGCCGGCCCACGCTTCGAGTTCGTGGCGGTTGGGCTTCACCGCATACGGCAGTGCGCCGTGGACACCGCCCAGGGCCGCCGCAAGGGCGTCGCCACTGCTATCGAGCAGCACGCGCGCGCCGGCAGCACCGGCCTGTGCCTGCAGCCGCGCCCATGCGTCTGCCGGCAGGCCAGCGGGCAGACTGCCGGACAGCACCACCGGCAGCCCGGGTGCAAGCAGCGGGGCAAGCCCACGGCCTACCGCGTCCAGCTCAGCGGTACCCAGTGACAGGCCGGGCAGATTGATGTCCGTCGTCTCGCTGCTGTCTTCTTCCACCAGCTTGATGTTGGTGCGGGTCTGGCCGGCTACACGCACGCAGCCGTCGGCGATGCCGCGCGCCGAGAACAGCGAACGGAACACGCCGTCGTTGCTGTCGCCCAGCACGCCCAGCGCCGTGGTCGGCAGGCCCCAGTCAGCCAGGCAGGCGGCCACGTTGATGCCCTTGCCGCCGGCATCGTCACGGCTGCTGCGGGCGCGGTGCACGTGGCCCGGCTGCAGGCGGCCCAGCCGCACGGTCTGGTCGATAGCCGGGTTGAGGGTGATGGTGACGGCGGCGCTCATGAACGGGCTCCGTCCAGCGCCCGCACCTGTTCGGCGGTTTCGCAATCCAGTGCGGTCCTGGCCAGTGCCTGCAGTTCGCCCAGTGCGGTGCTGCGCAGGCGCGCCTTCACCGCCGGGATGTCATTGGGGGTCATGGACAGTTCGTCCACGCCCAGCCCGGCCAGCAGCCCGGCACCGAACGGATCGCCGGCCAGCCCGCCACAAACGCCCACCCAGCGTCCGTGGGCGCGTGCGCCTTCGACCGTCGCACGAATCGCGCGCAGCACCGCCGGGTGCAGGCTGTCCGCCTCGGCGGCGAGCTCCGGGTTCTGCCGGTCAATAGCCAGCACGTACTGGGTCAGGTCGTTGGTGCCGATCGAGAAGAAATCGGCATGGCGTGCCAGCACATCACTCTGCGCCGCAGCGGCCGGCACCTCGATCATGATGCCGATCGGCACTTCGGGCGCCTCCAACTCCGCGCGCAAACGCTCGCAGATGGCGCGCAGGGCGGTCAGCTCCGGCACCGAGGTGATCATCGGGAACATGATCGACAGGCGTGCGCCATCCTTGGCGGCGCGGTAGAGCGCCCGCAGTTGCGGTTCCAGCAGATCCGGGCGGCGCAGCAGCAGGCGCGCACCGCGCACGCCCAGGAACGGATTTTCCTCATGCGGCAGTTCCAGGTGGGCCACCTGCTTGTCGCCGCCGATGTCCAGCGCACGCACGATCAGCGCGCGGCCATCCAGCGCCTTGGCCATGGCCTTGTAGGTTTCGTACTGCTCGTCCTCGCTTGGCGTGCTGCCGCGTTCAAGGAACAGGAATTCGGTACGCATCAGGCCCACGCCTTCGGCGCCCTGTTCCAGCGCCAGCGGCACCTGTTCGGGCAGGTTGACGTTGGCGCCGATGTCGATGCGGTGGCCATCGGGCGTCTGCGCAGGCTGTGCACGCTGTGCGGCATCGCGTTCGCGGATCTGCTGCTGTTCGGCAATCCACGCGCGTGCCGAAGCCAGATCGGCCGCGGAAGGCGACAGGTACAGCCGCCCGCTGCTGCCATCGATGATCGCCTCGCTGCCCGGGGGGATCGCCAGCAGCTCCTTGCCACCGGCCACCAGGGCCGGCAGCCCCAGCGTGCGCGACAGAATGGCGGTGTGCGAGGTGGGCCCGCCCTGTGCGGTGGCCAGGCCCAGCACACGGGCGGTGTCGAGGTTGGCCGTATCCGAGGGCGATAGATCCGTCGCCAGCAGGATGCACGGCTCCGCCGGCAGGTCACCCAGGCCACCACCGGCCGCAGACGGGTCCAGCTGCGCCAGTACGCGGCGGCCGACGTCGCGCAGGTCCGCCGCGCGGCCGGCCAGCACCGGGTTGCCCAAGGCAGCCAGCCCGCCGGCAATCTGTTCAATGGCCTCGTTCCACGACCATGCCACGCCGTGGCCTTCAACCATCAATTGGCAAGTGCGGGTGATCAGGTCGGCATCGTCCAGCAACGTGGCGTGGGCCTTGAAGATCGCCGCGTCCGCTGTGCCCAGCCGGCGCTGGGTGTCGTCCTGCAGGGCAATCAGTTGCTGGCGGGTACGGCCAAGGGCGTCCTGCAGGCGTGCGCCGCCTTCTCCCAGTGGGGTAGGGCGGTCGGCAACCTCGGTCTGCGTAGTGGCCAGCACGTGCACCGGGCCAATCGCCAGGCCGGGGCTGGCGCCGATACCCACCACCGTGGCCTGCGCCTCCGGCGGGTTCCAGCCGGCCACCGGCGCGGCCTTGCGTTGCGCCGCGCGCTCGGCATCGGCTCTTTCCTGTGGTACCAGCGCGTCCATCACCTTGCGCAGCGCAGCCAGCAGTGCCGGTGCATCGGCACCTTCGGTGGAAACCGTGATCGCATCGCCCTCGCGCAGCCCCAGTTGCAGCAAGGCGACCAGGCTCTTGGCATCGGCGGCCTGATGGCCAGCGCGCACCTGGGCGCGGGCACCGAAGCTGCGCGCGGTCTCGGCCCAGCGGGTGGCCGGGCGCGCGTGCAGGCCATTGGGGTAGGCGATGACCCAATCGAAACGCTGTTCCAGATCGGCTGCCGGCGCACCCGTTGCGGTGGTGGCCACGTCGCTGCCCAGCGCGGCGACGATCTGGCTTGCATCGTCGGTGGTGAACAGCTGCTGCAGCGTGGCGTCATCCTGGATCAGCCGGGTCAGTCGGCGCAGCAGGGTGATGTGCGTATCGGACTGGGCGGCGATGCCAACCACCAGCCGGGTGACCTGGCCGGGGTTCCATTCCACGCCTTCCGGCAACTGCAGCACCGCGATGCCGTCGCGACGCACCAGGTGGCGGTCTTCACCCATCCCGTGGGGGATCGCGACGCCGTGCCCGAGGAAGGTTTCAGCCAATTGCTCGCGGCGGCCCATGCTGGCCTCGTAGCCGGGTGCCACGCAGCCGGCGGCCACCAGCATCTGCGCGGCTTGGGCAATGGCGTCAGCCTTGTCGCGGGCCCGGGCGCCCAGGCGGATCAGTTCCCGGCTGACGGGGGAAGAGGGGGGCTGCGAGGACAAGGCGGGCTCCAAGGATGAGGTGCTGGGGTGCATTGGGAACGTTCCCAGCGCTGATTTCAATGTGCACTGCACAAAAGTGCAATACTTCATTACGGTTAGGATGCGTATTCAGGGCCGTCTGGCCAGTTGCAGCGTTAGATTTCGGGAACGGTTCCAATGAGCATCAGCATCAATGACGTCGCCCGGGTGGCGGGTGTATCCAAATCCACGGTGTCGCGGGTGCTCAGTGGCGGCGCGGTCAGCGAGGAAGTGCGGGCCCGGGTGCAGGTGGCGATCCGCCAGACCGGCTATCGGCCCAACCTGCAGGCACGGCGACTGCGTTCGCGGCATACCGGCATCATCGGCGTGATCGTCGCCGATATCCGCAACCCCTTCTTCACGGCGCTCATCCGCGCAGTGGAGGAGGTGGCCTATCGCGAAGGGCTGCGGGTCACGCTCTGCAACACCGACGAAGACCCCGAGCGCGAGGCGCTGTACCTGCAACTGATGCAGGAAGAGCGGATCAGCGGGCTGATCTTCGCGCCCACCCGCACGACGCTGGGCCGACTGGACCGGCTGACCCTGGACCATCCCACCGTGCTGGTCGATCGTGCCGCGCCCGGCGGGGCGATCGACAGCGTGGTGCTGGACAACCCGGCGGCGATGGCCGCGCTGGTTGAACACCTGGTTGAGCGCGGTTATCGCCGCATCGGCGGTTTGTTTGGCAGCACCAGCAGCACCGCGGCAGAACGGCGCGATGGCTACTTGGCTGCAATGCAAGCGCACGGCTTGGTGCCGGATTTCCGCGAAGTCGAGCCCACCGCCGAGGCCGCCATTGCGATGGCCGGTGACTGGCTGGGCAGTCCGTCACGACCGGAAGCGCTGGTGACCAGTAACAGCCTGCTGCTGATGGGCGCGCTGAAGGCGGCACGCAGCGCAGGCCTTGGCATTCCGGAAGACCTGGCGCTGGCCGGCTTCGACAACGAGCGGTGGACCGAGCTGGTGGAGCCGGGGATTACCGTGGTGGAACAGCCGGTGGAAGACATGGGCCGCGCCGCGATGTCGTTGCTGCTGGAGCGCATGCGCACGCCGGAACTGCCGGTGCGCCGGCTGGTGATGACCGGGCGGTGCCGGGTGCGGGGCTCGACGGCGGGTAGGTGAGCCGTGCTTCAGGACTCGCGCGACGAGGCTGACTATGTGAACTGCCAGGCAGATGTTTCGCCCGCAGCTTGGCGCTCACGGGCTTTCCATTACACCGCTACTTTTCTTCCCTGGGGGAGGGTTACGAATTCACTTCAGCGCGGAAGGCAATCTCGATCAGCTGCTCGGGAAAGGCCAGCGCGGACACTCCGATGAGGTTGCTGGCCAACTGCGGGACAGCCTGGCCGTAGACGGCTGGCCTGACCTTGCCGCTGGCGGCGAACGCGGCCGGTACGTCGATTACGAAAAGGGTTTCTTCCACCACATCCGCCAGCGATGCACCCAGCTCGGCCAACAACACCTGGGCGTTCTCATAGGTGCGCTTCATCTGCGCCTCCATGGTGTCGAAATTGGCAGGCTTCCCATCAGCCCCCAAAGCAGCCGGAGCTACCAACTGGCCTTCCGGCGTGTGCGAGAGCTGGCCCGACACGAAGATCGAATTGTTCACGCGCACGGCCTGCACGTATCCATAAGCCGATTCCCACGGCACGCCAAAGCTGGCCGTCTTGCGGATGGAGGCGCTCATTTCGTTGTCCTTCCTGTGTAGAAGGCGCCAGTGTGCCGGTAGGCGTGGTTGCCTACCTGCCCCAAAAGGGTAATACGAGAGCGCCAGCGCAGGCCGCGGGTGTCCACTTCAGAGCATTCGAATCGGAGATAGCATCCTTATGCCATGGGCCACGACCGGCCAGTGCAATGCACTCAGTGCACGGGTTGGGGCAGCGCACTCCGCCATGCCCATGGGGCAAGTACAGAGACTTCAACCTTACGCGAGACGCTAATCCCAACCCGACGTCTTTGCGGCAGGCGCAGCAAGGGTGGCTGGAGGGTGGGCAGGGCGTTGGTAGGTCAGCAGGTAGAGCAGCAAGAGCACGCCGACGACCGGCACCAGGCAGATGACCTGCCACCATGGGCACAAACCGGCATCACGCAGGCGGCGTGTGCAGGCAGCAAGCCAGGGAACCAGCACGATCAAAGAGACCACCTGCACCGGCAGGGGGCCGGTTACTTCGGCCAACAGCGTCGCCAGAGCCAGCAGCAGGGCCACAGCGAGGGCGAACCACCAGAACTCTGGCCGAGGCGTGGTCCCGGAAAACTGCAGGCCGCGTTCCACGCCGGCGCGCATCGCGTCCAAGGCTGGCAGCTTGGACGGGGCGGCACCCATCAGTAGGCTTTCGGCCGGCACCTCGAAGACGGCGGCCAGCGCTCGCAGGGATTCCGTCGATATCCTGGCGCCTGATTCGAGCCGTTGGATGGTCCGGAGATTAAGGCCGCTCAGGTTCGCCAGTTGCTCCTGGGACCAGTGGCGGGCTGCGCGGAGTTCGCGCAGGCGGGCGCTGTTGATACGCATGGGGTCCTTCCTGCTGGCTGTTTGGAGTCCCGAAATCATCCTGTCCTACGGGTCTCTTCTGTGACGAAAGGGACCTGACATGGGCCCGACTTGCGCCCGACATGGGGCGACAGGCCCCGCCAATGCTACTTCTTGGCGGGATTGGTGGATAGGCTGCGGCCTATCGCGAGCCCGCGGCGGAGCCAGGTTGATTTCACTGCCTATGTCGATTTGCTCGATCAGCCTGCACGCTCCAGTGCCGGCAGCACTTGGGTGCCGATCTGCGCGATGACGTCGGAGGGTGCGCGCCCGTTGGCTGCAAGGTTGAACAGTACATGGGCGACGCCCATTGTCCTGAGCCCGGTCAGGTACTCGACGATCGCCTGTGATCCGCCACGAATACCCAGCTCGATGGCCTGCGCCGGCGCGCTGGGGTCCGTCTGCAGATCGAGGTGCACCGATTGAATGAAGGGCTTGCTGCCCGTTACGCTGCGCTGCGCCAGCGCCTGCTCCCACAGGCCAATGCGCCCCTGCTGCTTGGTGGCCTCACGGTGGTAGGTGGCCCATCCATCCGCGTGCGTGGCAATCCACTGCAGCGACTGGCGCGCGGACCCGACGACCAGCATCGGGATGGAGGATGAGAGCGAAGGCAGGATGGGGTAGCCGTGTGTCGCTTCAGCCAAAGCAGCCGCATGGGTCGCCTCGGTCGAAAGTGCATGACGCACGGTCATCCAGCGCTCCGCGAAATCGTGCCCACGGGCTTCGAGTTCCGCGCCGAATGCCGCGAACTCTTCCGGCCGGTCGCCGGAGCCTGCGCCCAGAATGAAGCGACCTTTCGAGACGCGGTCCAGGCTCATTGCGGCCTTCGCCAGATGCAACGGGTGGCGCAACGGGAGTACGGCGGCCCCCAGGGCGAGCACGATCTCCGAGGTGGCGCCGGCCATCGCAGTCAGCCACACGAACGGATCGTCCACCGCGCTGGCAATGCCTGCGCTCCCCTGCGGGATCATCAGCGGGACATCGCGTGCCCACAATGCTGCGAAGCCTGCCTGCTCGGCTTCGATGGCTAAGCGAAGAGCGGCATCTACGTCTGCCGTGCGACCCGGGTCCTGACCTGCAGGCGTCATCAGCCCGACGGTGAGGCGATCGGGCGGGAAGACGTGGGCGTAGGCGCGGTTGGGCGAGTTCACAGTTAAGAGCCTGATCTGGTTGCGTCAGCGACCAGTGTGCCGCAACGTTGCCTTTACCGCGCCCTGGACCTGCGGTTGTTGTAAGCGCGAGCGAAGAGCGCCAGCCGGGGGGGACCGGTATCCTCAAGCGTGTGGCCCGCCAGCCGGCTATGAACAGGCCACGGTCTGGGTTGAGCTCAGGCAGGCCGTGAGCCGACGCGCGGCGATCAGCAGGCCGCGGATGATGTCCTCGCCGAGCAGGCCTTGTTGGCCTTCGTTGTCGCGCTCGATCTGGGCAGCTTCCAGGACTTCGAGGACGGCGCCGAGGGCTTCGATATCGCGGTCGTGGGTGATGTTGGCGCGGTTGGATGCGTCGACGAGGTCGCGGCCTTCGGTGAGGAAGCGCTCCAGTCGCGGCAGGAAGCTCGGGGGCAGGGCGTGCATGTCATCGCCGAGCAGGGCGTGCAGGCAGGAGGTGCCGGAGGGATGGTCGTTCATTGGGGCCTCGCATTCGGTGTGGCCGCCAGGGGGTACCTGGCGGCGGGCGATGCGGGTTAGAGCTCCGGTCATCGCTAGAAAACCGGCGGGTCATGGACCCCCTCACATCGCCCGCCATAGAGCAGGCAACGTGAACCATTCTCCGCCGTGCCCAAGGGGCAAGTACAGAGAATCTAGCAATGATACGGGGCTCTAATCCCGTCCTGACGTTCTTTGCGTCAGGAGTGGGAAGGGTGGGGTGGCGGGGCGGGGTGGGTCTATGGGCGAAGTTGTAAAGATGGGCTTCGTGGTGCGTGTCGGTATGCGTTGCCAGGACAGCGATGGAATCCGTCGTTTCACACCGCTATAGTCGACATACGTGCTTGAGGGGGGGGCAGGGAATGGGCAGCACAAGGAAGGAGCTATCCATCGCTGACGTTGCTGGATGGGGTTCGGCGCTGGTCACGTTTGGTCTGGTGCAAGGCGCGATCTATCTGCAAGCGTACTGGGGTCGATTTGGGCTAGATCCGTTTCAGTTCGTTGCCGTCGGCGAAGTCGCGCTGGCGGGGCTTGCCGGGATCGGATTCGTGCTTCTTCTGATGCTTTTCGCGGCGCTCATCGGTAACTGGCTGGAAGGCCGGCTTGCCAGCATCAGCCCTGAGCGGAAGGTGCTTAGTTGGGTTGCACCGCTGAGCCTTCTTCTGGGTATTGTCGCGATACTGTGGCTGACCAGCGCTTGGACGATCATGCTTGGCGGCCTGCTTACGATTTTCTGTGCGGTTGTCATCACGCATGCCCCGATTGTGCCGGCGGCGGTGAAGAAATCTCCGTGGCTCATCTTCGTGCTGGTCATGGTGTCTATGTCTCGATCGCTTCGGGCTGGTTGGGTGATCAACGTGCCAAGCGGATCGTGGATGGCCAGGGGAGGTTTGTCGCGACGGTAAGTGTTGAGGGGAGCACGGTCGAAGGGCTGAGCTTCGTCGGCCGGCTTGGGGATACGTATGTGTTTTGGGATTCGGCTGGTAAGGCTGCGGTGCTGTTGGTTGGCAATGATTTGAGGCGGGTTTCGATTGGGCGCAGGGGAGATGGGGATGTGTTGAAGTCGCGGTGATGGGGGATATCCGCTGCACGACCGATACCGCGACAGTGATCAGGCATTTTTATCGGAAGTAGCGCGGATGTCCGTTTCTGGCCGGAAGCGGGCATCAGTTCGGTCGGCCGAATTTCCCGAGCAACTCATTTTTCTGATTCTAGCCGGACTGCAGACTCATCCAAGTTGTGTCATCAGGTATGACTAGCAGTACCGCGCTTCGCCGCCCTTTGGGTGAGCATGGCCGGCGCTTGTGTGACTCTAATAGGATGGAACTAGAAGCCCCACCCATGGACCGGTGCAATTATGGTTGCAACCCATGCCCCGCATTACACAAGTAGGCCAGACGAGCCATCATATCTGTGGAATGCGGGGAGAGGCAGTGTCTCCCTGCGATCTGCTACCATTGTTGGCAGAGCCGGGGCGGGGGCGCGGGAACTGCGGCCATAGTCACAGGTGCAATGGAGCCACAACAGGACACGATGCGAAGGAAGAAGCATCCGCCCCTGGTATACCGATATACCCGCAAGCCGAGAATCAAGGAAAGGACTTGGGCATGGTTGGGTCATCTAGCGACAAGTACGCTGCCGGTGAGCAGGGATTGGGATACATCTATCAAGGGCGACTGGCCCTGCATCAGATGCTCCTGCTGCCGGAAGCCACCACCGTCCTCTTTGAAAAGGACGACGACGTAGACTTCGAGGACGGCGATGGCGGAAAGTCGCTCGCCTCGCTCAAGCACAAGGCTATCGGCGAACGCCTGACCGATCTTTCCACGGACTTCTGGAAGTCCGCGCGTATCTGGCTTGCTAGGTACAAGCGAGATGGACGCGCCAAGTCAAACTCGAAGTTCTTCCTGTTCACGACCAATGAGGTCGCTGCAGGCTCGTTCCTTACAAGCTTCCTGGCTAGCAATACCCCAAGTGTGGCCGCCTTGAAGACGCCGCGAGAGCAAGCAGAAGAAGCTCTTTTCAAGTCGAAGTCAGAACTTATCGGGAAGATCGAAAATGAGTTCAACGAGCTTAGCGATGCCGAAAAGGATGACTTTCTTGCGCGCATCCTGATTCTCGACCGCAGTCCACGAATTGATGACATTCCAACGTTGATCAAGGAAGGGCCGTCCATGAGAATCATCCGTCCCCCGCATAGGAGCGCCGTGTTTGAGCGGCTGGAAGGGTGGTGGAATGAACAGGTCATCCTGCTGCTGACCGGCGCAAGGACGGAGGCTGTCGTCGGTGCCGAGATCTCAGAAAAGCTGTTTTCCCTGTCCGAGCAGTACCGATCGGACAATCTCCCCATCACCTTCGCGGGTAAGATGCCCGAGGATGACATAGACATCGATGGCGACTCGCGGCAATTCGTGCGGCAGCTGAAGGAGATTGGCATATCGCGAGACCGGATCTACAGCGCCATCCTCGACTTCTATCGAGCATTCGCGCAGCGCTCCGAATGGGCACGTGAACACCTTCTTGTGCCCGGTGAGATTGAAGGCTATGAGGATAGGCTTGTCGATGAGTGGAGGCGTTTCAAAGACGTGGTCTTCGAGGAGCTGGACGAGCACAGTGCGGAAGATGCGCTTAAGCGTGCCGGGAAAGAGCTGTACAAATGGGCGGACCTTGAGAGCGGAAAGATTCAATCACTGCGTATCCGAGAGCGCGTCACCGAACCCTACGTCACGCGTGGCAACTACCACATCCTGGCCAATGCGCCTGAACCAAGAGTCTATTGGCACCCGCGATTCCTTAACCGCGTAGGTAAGGCATTGGAGGTGACCGCATGAATTCCCAAGTACAATATACCATTCAGATCAAACCCTGGGACGAGCGTCCCTTCGAGATCAGGAACCTTTTCAATCCAGCGTTCTGCGGTCTGGTTCTTTTCCGCGCTCTTCAGGGCTTTGAAGAGAATGATGACCGGGGCATGCCCTATTCGTTGACGCTGCTCATTCTACCCCTGTGTTTGCACAAATACTCGCGCGAAGCCTTGGCCGCAGGTGCGCGTGGCTACTTGCTCAAGGTGGCTGAGAAGAATCCCCAGGTACACGTCGGCTTCGCGGAGAGGGCGACAGCGATGCTTCCATATGCCCTAGAGGCATTCGGCCTAATGATGGAGCGAGGCTGCATCACTGTCTCCGATGACGGCAGGATCCGCACTGTGGACAAGGCACTGCGAAAGACTGTCGACACCAAGGGAACTGCGGAGACCATTGCCTCTCAGCGCGTAGCAAGGTTCGTGGGCAGGGAGTTCGCGACCATCGCCGACCGCGTGACCATCTACACGACTTTCGGAGTCCGTCCATGAAGATCAAGTCTATCCACATCTACAGCCACGACGGGCAGCGCCGCGACCTGGAATTCAAGGTAAATGGCCTCAATGTCATCACCGGCCGGTCCTCCACCGGTAAGTCCGCCCTGTCGGATATCGTGGAGTACTGCATGGGAAGGTCGACCTTCAATGTTCCAGAAGGCATCATCCGAGACAAGGTGGCGTGGTTCGCCGTGATCTACCAGTTTGATCGAGAACAGGTGCTTGTAGCCAAGCCCACTCCGCACGGTGGCGGTGCGAGCTGCGGAACGACAATGGTGCGGCTGGGTAGCGACCTCAAGGCTCCCGCATTCGAGGAGCTGAGTGAGAACACTGATGACGAGGCCGTTGTAGACGTCCTGTCTCGCCTACTGGGAGTTCCGACCAACCAGACCGATGTCCCGATTGATCACAGTCGTGACAGCTTTGAGGCCAACGTAAAACATACTTTCTACTACCTGTTCCAGAAGCAAGGATTGGTAGCTAACAAGGATCAGCTCTTCTACCGACAGAACGAGCAGTTCCAGCCCCAAGCGATCCGTGACACTCTTCCAATACTCTTGGGTATTTCATCCAACGATCGTTATGAACTCGAAGCGAAATTGCGTATCGTGCAGCGAGAGCTAAGGCTCAATACGAAACTGCTGGAGCAGGCAAGAGAGGCTATCAACACCTCTCATGAGCGAGCCATCAGCCTCTACTCAGAAGCTAAGGCGGTGGGGGTGCTCAGTGAGAACATCGAGGGAGCCGACGCTGATCGGTTGATCGAAATCCTCAAGGGCGCACTCCGGTGGAAGCCTGAGCAGGTTCCCGAAGATGACGGAAGCAGAATTTCTGCGCTGGAACAAGAAATCGAGGCGCTCCGGAAGGATCGGGGTGACGTTCAGAGTCGAATCGATGCGGCCCGTCGCTTCGCGAAGCGTGCGAGTGGTTACGAGACTGAAGCTGCCGAACAGCGCGATCGCCTGTCCTCCATCAAGGCATTGCCGAAGAATCCTGCGACTGGAGAATGGCAGTGGCCATTCGCCGAGCGGAATCTGGGGCTTGAATCACCGGTTGCAAAGGTGCTCCTCAAGGAGCTTGAGTCCCTCGATGCTGAACTCTTGATCGCTACTAGTCAGCGCCCCAAGCTCGATGCCTACCAAAAGGGGCTGGACGAGGAGCTGAGAGGGGTTGCGGGTTCCATCAGGGAGAAGGAAACCGAGCTTGCCGGAGCCATCGCGGCAAATGAAGTGATAACGACGATGGGCACGCGTAACGCGGCGGCGGCACGCGTTACGGGTCGCATAAGCCTGTTCTTAGAGAACCTCACTCCGGACGCTGAACTCGCGAGGCGCGAAGCTGAGCAGCGCCGCCTGAGATCGACGATTGAGGCCCTGCAAGAGAGCATTGGTGCCGACGATAGTAGTGATCGACTTAACTCGATCCTCAACATCATCTCAAGCCAAGTGTCGCAGTACATCCGCAAGTTCGACGCGGAGTTCTGCGATTTTCCGGCCAGGTTTGACCTGATGAACCTCACTGTCGTGATTGATCGGCCAGAGCGGCCGGTGCCGATGAGTAGGACCGGCGGCGGCGAGAATCATCTGGCATATCACCTGTCGGCGTTGCTTGCCTTGCATCTGTTTGCGGCCAAGAATAATCGACCGATCCCGCGCTTCTTGTTGATCGACCAGCCGACGCAAGTCTACTTTCCTTCCGAACAGGTCTACGAGCAGGCGGACGGTTCTATTCAGAGGACGGAAGCTGACGCCGACATGGTTGCGGTGCGGCGCCTTTTCGATCTTCTCTACAAATTCACGCAAGAGGATGCACCGGGGTTCCAGCTGATCGTTACGGAGCACGCGAATCTACGAGACCAGTGGTTCCAGGACGCGCTAGTGGAGAAGCCTTGGGTCAAGCCACCGGCACTGGTCCCAGAGGATTGGCCGCAGGAGAGAAGGCTGAGTTCCTCATAAGTCGTAGTTTTGGGACGATGAAGGACGTTTAGCTGGGGATTGAGGAGGGTATGGATACTACGGTAATGCCCCATCAATCCACAGCAGTAATAAGTTGAGTTTTCTCGTAATCTGACCCCGAGGAGATGCCACGAAGAAGTCACGATTCACAGTTAGCCAGATCATTGCCGTCCTCAAGCAGGCTGAGGGCTGGGCTCCTGTTCCCGACCTATGGCGCCAGCACGGGATCAGCTCGGCCACGTTCTACAAGTAGCGTAGCAAATTTGGCGGCAGGGACGCCTCGATGATCTCTCAGCTCAAGGACCTGCAGGATGAGAACCGGCGCTTGAAGAAGATGTACGCAGAGGCGCAGCTCAGTGCTGATCTACTTAAGGGAGCGCTGTCAAATTGTGGTGAGGCCATCTCAGCGCCGCGAGATGGCGTGCAAGGCCGTAGAGGCAGGCAGCACCAGCATCGCCCAAGCCTGTCGGACGTTTGGCGTCAGTCAGAGCTGTTAGCACTACCAGGCCAAAGCTAGCGAGGAGAACGCTGTCATCGCTGACTGGTTGGTTCGCCTAACCGGCGCCTACAAAGACTGAGGCTTTGGCCTTTGTTTCCTGTACCTGCGCAACGTGAAAGGCCGTGCGTGGAACCACAGGCTCTTGTACCGGATCTACCGCCACCTAGAGCTCAACCTGCGCATCAAACCGCGTAAGCGAATCATCCGGGCTGTCCCATAGCCACCGGTGGGCCACAGGCGGCTAATCAGACATGGTCAATGGACTTCATGCATGATCAGCTCGCCGACGGTCGAAGCTTCCGGATGCTCAACGTCCTGGATGACTTCAATCGGCGGGGGCTGGCCATGGATGTCGCTACTTCGCTGCCCGCCTCGCTGGTGATCCGTAGCCTGAAGCAAGTCATCCAGCGGCGAGGAACGCCCGTAGCAGAATGCCTACGTTGAGCGATGCAACCGAACCGTGCGCTACGCTTGGCTTTCCAGCAACCTGTTCAACAGCATCGAGCCGGTGCAGGACATCGCCACGCGCTGACTATGGACTTACGACAACGAGCGGCCGAACATGGCGCTCGGCGGCATCACTCAAATGCAGCCCCTAAATAAAGCCATACCTGACCAACCAGACGCCCTGGGGCCGACCTTCAGATTCGATGAGAATGGGAGCGCAAAATCTAGGCTCATGGCGCCGCTGCAAAATCTGTCCGCAGAGCGCGCGCTAGCCAGGATCTATGATCTCGTGCAGAGCTGACGGAAGCTGGACATCATCTGCATCTATTTTCGATGCTGAGCAGAAATCGCGAGAGCTCCGCTTGCGCGTACGCCCTAA
This sequence comes from Stenotrophomonas sp., assembly GCA_032007425.1. Taxonomy (GTDB): domain Bacteria; phylum Pseudomonadota; class Gammaproteobacteria; order Xanthomonadales; family Xanthomonadaceae; genus Stenotrophomonas. The sequence continues at coordinate 17,249 of DALZLW010000002.1, read as the reverse complement.
CTGCCCCGCCGAGCCGGTGAACAGATTAGCCACGGACAAACTAGTGCGGTTGCCAAGATACGACATGGCATGCCGGGTGATGTTTACCGCACGGCATACGCTCGCTCCCCTGCGGTTAAGGGCGCTACACCAGCTTGAGCCGCCCAGACCACGGAGGAGGTCGCATGAAAACGTTTACATCTTCTCCGCGCTGTCGGAGTAAAGAAAAGGTGAATGAATACCCTTGAAAGTGTGACGGACACCCCTAAACTGTGAGATGAAGCCTTCAGGAGTCGCAGCCCCTGAGATCCAGGGAGGCCAAGGTGACGAAGGACGGTTCATCACGAGGGGGAGTGCATGCAGGCGGCAACGGAAGTGGCTGGTGATGCTTTGGCCCAAGAGGCAGTCGATGGAGCGCGGGACGGGGCACAGAAGTTTCGCATCCTCGCTCTTTCAGGTGGGGGATTCCGTGGTCTGTACACGGCGAAGGTCCTAGCTGACATCGAGCAACACATTGGTGGCCCGATAGCTCAGCGATTTGAGCTGCTCGCAGGAACATCGATTGGCGGAATACTGGCCGTGGCGTTGGCCATGGAGATCCCCGCCGAACGCATGGTCACTCTGTTTGAGCAGCACGGTGAGGATATCTTCCGATCTCGCCTCTCCGGATGGGGGCTGGTGCGCTCTCCTTACACTCAAGAGGCGCTCCTATCACTGCTTAAGATTGACTCACTCTTTGGCGATCGGCTGATTGGGGATTGCATTCATCCTGTCATCGTCCCCTCGATCAACTATAGCAGTGGGATGCCGGTGCTCTTCAAGACGCCGCATCATCCTAATTTCTCCAGAGATCATCATCATCTTGCGACTGATGTTGCATTGGCAACCAGTGCTGCGCCCGGCTACTTTCCCCGGCATACCTTTGGTAGCTGCCAGTACATAGATGGTGGTCTTTACGCTAACGCGCCGGGGTTGCTGGCAGTACATGAAGCTCAACACTTCCTCGGCGCGACACGAGATCAGATCCATGTCGTCTCAATCGGCACGATGTCTTCACGGTTCACGGTGAACCCAAGCCGAAATCGGAGTGGTGGAACATACGACTGGGGCGGCCTGAACCCAGCAAACACTCCAAAGCGTCTCTTTGGAATTGCCATATCGGCACAAGAGGCCCTGGCAAACCAGATGCTCGGGCATCGCGTGGTCTCAGGGCAGTACTTCCACATCGACGACGAGCTGACTGACGAGCGATCGCGTGCTGTCGCCCTGGACAAGGCGGATCAACACGCGAGAGAGGTCCTGGTTGGAGCGGGCTCCGAAGCCTCCAAGCGGGCGCTAGGTGACCCTGCATTTCGGGCGCTTCTTTCAAGTGAGGCAGCACCCGCGGCCTTCTACCACGGTCCAAACAAGAACGCATAGGAGACGCTTGAGATGCTGAATCTTCACAGTCTTTTTTTTAGCGGCGGCAACCCCGATGCCTTTCACAAGGCTATTTCCCCATCTGAAGAGCAGCGCAAGGAGCTTGTTCGTGCCAAGAACAAGATTCGTGACCACCTTCGGGAGGGGATCAGCAAAGCTTCAACGACTGTGCTGGGAATGGATAAGCAAGTGGAGCCTAGGTTCCGCACCCAAGGGTCGTGGAGCTACAAGACCTGTATCCAAGGTGCGCAACTGCCACCTCAGGAGATGGACTGGGACTTTGGCGTCTATCTTCCCGTAACGGTGTGGGACGTCAGTGCACCGCCTCGCACGATGGCAAAGCTGTACTTCGCCTTCGTTGAGGAGTGCCTGGAGGGCCTGTGCCGCAGGGAAGGCTGGGAGCTGCACAAGCGCAACTCGCGATGCGTGAGGGTCAAGATCGCCCCGTGGGCGCATATCGACCTCCCGTTGTATGCGGCGCCCGAGGAGAAATTCAAGAAGGTAAAGGAGAGTGCAGTGTTCGATCACGCACTGTCCAAGAACTATCTTCGCCAGAGTGTTAGCGCCAGCCTTGAGGAGAACTCAGAGTTCGGCGAGATGCCCGAGGACTTCTGGGCTGAGATGGAAGACATCCACTTGGCAATGCGCAATGGCGAGTGGAGGAAGTCGGATCCCGAGCAGGTCTCGAAGTGGTTCAACGATCGGGTTACAGAACACGGGGACCAGCTTCGTCGTGTGTGCCGTTACCTGAAAGCATGGCGCGACTACCACTGGGAAGAGGGAGGACCCACGTCAGTGCTGCTGATGATCATGGCAGCCAAGCAGTTTGAGCGCGCTCCGGATCGAGACGACGTTGCCCTGGAGCGCGCCGCCCAAGCTGTGGAGGCGCTAGTTCGTGGTGAGGTTCGCGAGGCAGGCATTGACCTCTGCGCAGAGAATTTCAATCGCCTCGAAGACCACGATCGCCAGTTGGCCTCCGAGCGTGCTGGGCAGCTGAGATCCGCCATTCGCCGAGCAAGAGCGCTGCAGGTTGCCATGCGGGGAGAGGCTGTCCTCAGAATCCAAGAGCAGCTGGGAGAGCGTATTCCGTACGATCCCGACTTGGTTGTTGCCGATGGCGCCGGGGAGGTAAGGTCGGCCGAGGCTCGGGTAGTAGTCCCCCCTGTCGTTGGCGCGACGCACGCGGGATAAGTAAATGGCCCAGTCTCCCCAGGAGTCACTCGGAAGGGTACTCAGAAGCCTGCACCAGAGGGGGTTTGTACAGCTGCCCTCTCGTGGAGGTGTTCGCCAGTTTGATGGGGTACTCAACTGCAATCGAGGCGATGTCAAAATTCGGCTCTCGATTGAAGATTGGGACTTCACACGCTATCCGGTCATCGAGATTCTGGAGGTTCCCGAAGGTGCGCCACGCCTCATCCCTCACATCAGCGCTTCGGGATGGTTCTGCTACCTAGCGGACGGAAGTGTAGTACTGGATCGCTACGCGCCGGACGGTGCCGTGGCGCAGTGTCTGCAGATTGCCACTGATGAGTTGAATCGCTTACTTGGCGATCCGCGCTACCGCGAGGGCGAGCTGCAAACCGAGTTTGGCGCTAGCTGGTCCATTGGCCAGGAGCCCGAGCCGTTGCCGGCTACTCTCGGAACCGTTGAACATGCCAGCGTCGTGGCTGATGCCTATTTGATGGGACACGAGCATAGCAAGTGGCTTCTGATCAGCTGCGATGTGGACGAGCCAGAAAGACTTGCCCGCGTGATGAGTCTTCCTCCGCCACGCCGCGTGCAAGAGTGTTGGGTACTTCGATCCGATGCGCTTCCAGGCGTCGGACAGAATGGGGTTCCAACGACGATAGGTGAGCTCTTTTCTTGGCTCAAGGGCTGGGACGTCAGGCTACATCGTGAGTTTCAGCAGCGCCTGGGAAGGGAGCACTTCAAGAAGCCTGGGGACTTGATGGTCGTTATTCACTGTCCTGCGGGTTGGTTTGGGTTCTCTTTTGAGTTGGACAAAACACTGGTCTTGGGGTTTAGCCGGCGGCCACTAGATCTTCGCCAACAGCTCCACACGCGCCGCCGCGACATGCGCCTGACCAGGATTACGCTGTCAGAAATTAGTCCGGAGTTCATCCACGGACGAAATCTGAGTTTCCCCTCTCTTAAAGATAGGAGGATTGTGCTGATCGGCTGCGGCGCCATTGGTGGCTACTTGGCTGAGGGTTTGGTGCGCCTTGGTGCCGGCACCGGCACCGGCGAGCTCACGTTGGTGGATCCAGACGTGCTTGCGCCCGGAAATCTCGGACGCCATACGCTGGGGATGAATGCACTCAAGCAAGCGAAAGTCCGTGCCTTGGCCTCACGTTTGGATCTTGAGTTCCCACACGCAAAAGTGACACCCCACAACAGGTCGACGCACCTCCCGGCAGACCTGGTCGGTGACCTTGTCATCAACGCCACCGGCGAAGAGTCACTGAGCGAGGCCATCAATTTTCATCGGCAAGGGCTTCCCGAGTACCGCAGACCTCCAACGCTTCATGTCTGGGTGACCGGCGAGGGGGCCTGTGTCCAGGGATTGTGGGTTGATGAGCAAAAATATGCTTGTTTCCGCTGTCTGCGGCGAAACGATACCAAACGGTCAAAGCGATTTGACCTGGGCCTCGGCGATGATGGCCTTCGGGTCCTTGGCTGCACCGCATTTACACCCTATGCGGTGTCGGCACCCATGGGCGCCGCGGCTCTAGCGCTGGATATGGTCGCTGCTTGGATGGCCGGCGACGTGTCGCCCCGATTCCGTACCCGGGCCGTCGAAGGCGCCGAAGTCAGGTTGCCTAAGAACGCGGATGTTCGGCCTCTTCCTGGATGTCCTGCATGCAGAGCGATCTAATTTCTCTTGGGGGCACCATCGGACATGGCCATGTTCTGATCGAACTGGCCGTGATGATGAAGTTGGCCGCATATCGGCAGGACAACGCGCTCAAGTCAGAAGCCGGTGGCATCCTGCTCGGCTTTCGCCGCGACCCCCACATCCACGTGGTTGACGCAACCGTTCCAGGAAGCGGTGACAGGGCACTACGGACATTCTTCTGGAGGAGCGCGAAGTCTCATCAGCGCATCGCGCGCGAGCGATGGTTGTCCAGTGGTCATACCTTGGACTACGTCGGTGAGTGGCACACACACCCTCAACTTTCTCCATCCCCCTCATTCATCGATATCGGTGAGTGGAAGAAGATCTCCGCACTGAGAGGAGAGGAGCAGATGCTCTTCCTCATTTTGGGAATGGAGCATGGCGATTGGCTTGGAATTAGCCGGGGAGCGGAGCTGCTTAGGTTGAGCCTGTCTCCAACAAGCGCACCAGCATCCGCAATGAACTTGCACGACGAACTCAAGGAGACGAGCTGATATGGCAAGCGCAGCATCACTGTTCCACTCGGATAACGCTGAGGTTGAAACCCTGAATCGGCGGGTAAGGCCCAGCGATGTCGATCTCGGCCTGTACTTCAAGGGAAAACCACACGCAGACGTTGATCCTGCGGAATTGAGAGAAGCAGTTCAGCGCAGCCTGCGTCGCTACAGCGCCGAGAATGAGGAGATCCATTCGATCGAAGAGCCGAAGGAGAGCTGCTGTAGGGCCAAGTACAAGCAGTCCTTCCATATCGATGTCCCCGTCTACCATGAGACGCCGGCAGGGCGCGATGTTCGGCTTGCGACGCTCTCCAAGGGCTGGGAGCGAAGCGACCCATCAGCCATGCTTGCCTGGTTTGACGATGCAATCGGCGGCACCGCAGCCAACAGGGCGATGATTCGCCGTCTGATTCGCTACTTGAAGGCATGGTCTGCCCTGACGTTCCGGTCTCCGGCCACCGGCCCCTCATCGTTGATGTTGACGATCCTCGTCGTCGACGCTTTCAAGCAGGTGGTCAAAGATGACGATGAAGATGATGATGCCTTGGCGAAGGTCGTAGACGCCATCTATAAGCGCCTTATCTCTGACAGGGTCGTGCCTAACCCTATCCAGGGCGATAGCGACGACGATGTCAACAGACTCAGTAAGCAAGATCACGGGTACTTCCTTGAGAAGCTTGCCGCCCTGGCAGACGTTTCAGACAGAGGAGTCTGCGAGGATGTCTCTGAGGCCGCTGCAATCTGGTCAGAGGCCTTCAGCTTTGTCTTCCCCCTTCCCGAAGACCTTGGTGTTTTGGCAGCGTCCCAGAATGGATTGAGCGTGCCGACCCCCGACATTGCCATCAAGATGTCGGCAGCCAATTCCGATGCCGTGGATCGGACTTTCCGCGGGCAAGTCGACCACGCCCGCATTGGAGAGGGGATGACGTTCGAGATCATTAACCCCGAGGTTATCCCCAGCGGAGCGCAGGTCCGGTGGGTCGTCCGGAACTCTGGCAACGACGCACTTTCGACCAGTGATCTCGGTCATGTGACCCTCGATGATGGCACCTTCCGACAGTTTGAGAGGGCGGCTTACCGAGGGCGGCATTTCATGGACTGTGAGGTATGGCTGCACAGCAGGTTGCGTTCGGTGACGCGCGTTTCCGTCACAATTGATAGGATCGCAATGCCGCCACGTGCTCGGGCAACGCGCCCGGCGTACACAAAGTTGATGAGACGTTGAGGACAACCGAAAATGGCAGCAGCACAGCCCGAACGTGACCTGTTTACCCTGATGCACCAGATCTTTCAGGATGCCTGGTCTGCTGCGCCTTCTGATTTCTCAGGACTGGGACTTGTCCTGTACCGAGCAGGGCATGCCCTCCCGCATGCGTCGCTGAGGGAAGCTGTGCCTGCGGAGCTGGAAGAGGCAATTGGTGCCAATCAAATCGCCCGCGTTCTCTCTCGACTTGCCGCCGTTCGCTCGCCCTGGCACGACGGGTTTCACTTCATCGCTACTTCCGATGTGCGGTTAACGCATGTTGCACAGTACATCAGCCCTCCGATCCCACCTCGCGTGAAGCTGTGCAGTTTCATGGGGGGGGCCAGGCACATGTCGGCCGTCTTGGCATCGCGGATTGATGGCGTTGCGATGGTCGGTGTACTCACGAGTAAGGGGGAGATTTCGATGTATGTAGAAGGTGAGCGCCTGTGGCATCAAGAGGAGATGGCTTGATGTTGAGTCTGAGCCGGGAAGAATTCAAAAAGTTTGTCCAAATTTTGCTGTGGTTCAACGCTATTCTCTTCACCGCGGCCTGGCTGATCAGGATGTCGGCGGGATCAACGCCGGGGCAAGCCGCAGTTCAGTCGATCTCGATTTCTATTGGCCTTACTACAAGCCTTCTTTTCCTGGGAATGAAGCTGACATGGAAGTGGCCGCGCTTGGCGCGGCTGGCCAATCGTCCAATCGTTCATGGAGTGTGGTGGGGAGAGATCAAGCCGATCTACCAAGGCCAAGCAATTCCCCCAATACCGATCGCGTTTGTCATACGGCAGCAGTACGCGTCGTTGTCGATCCAATCCTTCACGTCCAGCATTCCTGCGGATTCTACGATCGAGGTCTTTGAGCGCAACGAGAAGAGCACCGATGTGTACCTCAAGTACGTCTATCACATGACACGAGAGGCCAATGCGGAGAACAAGTCCACCGTTGGGTATGGACGCCTTCGCCTCGAACGGGCGGGCCAAGTCTTGGATGGAAGCTACTGGACGAACTCACCGACATCCGGGCAAATCCGATTGAATCTGGTAACGCGGGAATGCGATGACATCAACTGCTTCGAGTCCGCCAGAGAAGCGGCTGCCAAAAAAGGGCTTGTTGGGAGGTGAGAGCAGGCCTGGTCTGCTTTTCATGCCCGGGGCAGGGCGCTGAGGCGTGGCGAATGGAAGCGGGCGCGGCTGCCACACCCTGCGGTGGTGTTGACGCTGAGGCGTTCCGTCGCCGCGCGTCGGCGCCAACGCCTGCGCTGTTGCGCTCGCTGCGGATCGTCCACGGCGGCATCGTCAGCTCTCCCCATGGAGGGGGCAGGCTGTAACCCATTGTCGCTATCCGACCAAGCGTTGGCGAAGATACCCCCCCCGTGGTGGATGGAACCCCGACACCGGGGGGCGAGTCACCAGTATGGGCGATCCCAGGGCGACGGGGGCGAAACGTCTTCACTCTTCGCGATCATTCTCGTGTAGGCGCGCGGCCTGATTGCCGCAGACGCTCGGTCTTGCGCATAGCCATTGGGCTAACTGTTGGGCTCATCGCGATTGCGCTCAGTTGCTCTTCCAGGCCCAGCGCTCAAAAAACGCAGACAAGCTTATGAACGGTCTAGCCGCGTCCACCCTCAAGTTGCACTAGCGGCCTGCGCGAGATGTCCGTTCTTTCGGAAAGTGCTGCCTGCGAAATGTTTGCCATAGGTGTCTTGGATCTCAAGCGATCTCCCAGGGCTTCGGCAATGTCCTCGGGAGGCCGGGCAGGGCTGACGTTCTAGACCTTAAGGCGTGAAGCAGCTGCCGGATCGCGAACGATGAGCCGACGAACCCAAAGGCAGGTAGGAGCGATTGCTTTCTAAAGCAAGTTAAGGTAGCGTGATGGTCGCGAGGGCTGGGTTGTAGTGCCAGCGCAGTGCTGGTGTGGCCCATCGCTCGCAGATGGGTGTTTCATGAGTACCGTTGAACAACTGCAGGCCGCAATTCGCACGTTGCACAGCGAATCGGTTGGCTGGGACGATCTGGCTTTCAAGGCTGAATGCGACCATGTGCGCGCTAAGGCTCAGAAAGCCGCTGAAAACGGAACAGAGGAAGAAGTGCAGGATGCACTTAAGCTGGTCAAGGCCCAAATTGCAGAGCTCAACGAGCAGCAATAGTAAGCGCACTAGCGGCCAGTAGGGCTGGCACTAAGCTGATCATTGATGGGCTCCGCCTGACCGGCGGAGCCCATTTTTTGCGCGATGTATTGGGGCTGGAGGGGGGGGCGGCCTCCAACTGAGCTCGCTAGAGGACCCGCCGGTCGCTTGACTCAAGCCAGTACCGTCGCCCTAACGGGAGAAACGTCTCCATAACAACATCCAGAATGAGTGGCTGGCGCCACCCATGACCAGGCAAAAAGAGCAGTCGGTGACCGCAAACGATCCGGAATGGGCGGGTCCAAACAGCCGCGAGATCGTTCTGCCGATCTCACGATGGCTGAGGCCGATGCTTGCATAGTAGGTTCGTGAGATACGCTCTCGCCTCATTCCGACCGAGGGCAACACCTAAGCCACGCTTCGCGCGTGAGTCTGAGTCAGCAGCTAGTCGTACGAGCGCCCCGGTCAGCAGAGTGTCTAGATTTGAACCTGAGCGCTACCAAGAAGCTCGATAGCTCCAGGCTATGAGTCACATCTTGACGAGTTAGCACCGTGTGCAGATCTCTGGATCCACGGCCACGTACATGACTCGGCTGACTACTCCATTGGGAACTACCGGGTCATATCAAACCCGCTAGGCTATCCACGGACCGACGAACAAGGCATCGCTGCGCAGAATAGCCGGTTCAATCCCAACGTCGTGTCAACTGTCTAGGTGGCCCCTGTGCAATCCATGAGCGAAAGAGAAGAAGTCAGGTCACTAAATGGGGCGGGGGGCAGGACAGGTCCTGAAAGTCAGCCATCACTCATTCAAGCTATGGCGCCACTGGCGCCATAGCTCCCGCAGCAAATTACACGCCGGGGTGTCCATCAGAAAATTCATCCCACGCCTCTTCTAGGGCGTCGAGCGCGTGGTGTCCGTGCCGTGATAGATGTGATCGGATCTCTTCCAACGTCGTTGCGGAGACGGGGAACGCCCTGTCACTGCGCACGTCAAATGCTAGATCGGCCACGACATCGTCTCGTGAGATCTGGGCCAGAAGCCAGCGATGGAAGGGAGAGCGCGAGGTCTGATAACGCGCATTCACTAACACCGCCTCAGCGGCCAGGAGATTCACCGCATCATTAGGCCGACGCCATTCTGCACGCCACTTGGCCCCTCGTTCGCTCCAGCGCTCAATGGACTCCAGATAACGCATCTCATGAGACTGTCCACGGTGAAGCCGTGCATCGGCGAAGTGCTCTGGCGCGCAGAAGTAGTCGCAGCGCACACAGAAGAAGAGCGAAGAGTCAGCCTCATACTGATCGCCATGTATGTAATACCTTTTTTGCCTTGTGGACTTCGTCGTTCCCGATGCGGGCTTTAGCGACGTGCCACGACTAACGTGCGTCTTTGACAACAAAGACCAATTAGCGAACCCGTGTTCTGCGGCAATTCTATCGAGAGCTTCGGCATGCGTCACAGAACCCTCACGAACCGCCTTCTTGGCGTCACGCTTGAGCCGATTGATCTGTACGAAAGAAAGATTATTGGCCATGACTCAATCTCAGCGGTCGCTGCTAGATCAATGCGTCCACACACCAAGCCGGCTGCGACCAATGGAGGTCAGGGCAAGTCTTGAAACATTCTCGCGCTGTCGGTTCGACTTCGCCTTGTGGACGGGCCGGCCCGTGCGTAGGGCCTGGAAGCGAGCATACAGTGTCTAGAGATTTGGCGCCAACTGGCCTGGAGGCCTAGCCGGTAAAGAAGGCGAGGTTACGGCAGTAGTTGACCAATCCGCATCCGGTGTTCATTGTTCGATCCACTGCCGATCGGTGTCAATGGAACTTGATCGCTGCAGGAACTGTGCAAGTTTCGCTGTGTACAACAGCCTTCAAGCCAAACAAATCGAAGGAAGCGGCCCCGAGGTTGCATAGAGCGCCAAAGGCGCTCAAAGCCACCCACTGCTGAACCAGTCCAGTGCGCATAATGTATATTATGTTCGCACAAGGAGCTGCCTGTTCATGCTCGACCGCTCCCAAGCCGTCTCTGGACCTGCTCCACCAAGCGCACCGCCTAAGGACCGACCAGCCGCAGCCCAGACACTGCAATCGCCGCATCCCGGCATGCGCCCATGCGGATCACGCTCCCGCCGTTGGATCCATCTCTGCTTACAACACCAGTGACTTCCACAACGCGTCCATCCAAAGCATTGACCTCGTTGAGCATCGCAGCGGACATTGACAGCGAAATGCACCGATCAGTCCGCCACGCCTCATGGTCCGTACGGGTGGCCCATAGATTGCGGTCCTCGGTCCGTAAGGAAACCCAGCCCCGCAGCGTGACTGCCTGACCGTCGAAGGCCTGCGGCGATGCTGCGACTTCGAGAAACCCAGGATCCGCCGTCTTGAGCTTCTGTGAGCCTGGCATCGAAGAACAGCCTGAAAGGATGGCCGCGCAGCAGAGCGCCACAAGGCAAACAAGCACCAGGACTGCGAGAACTGGCAGCGAGCTTGCTGCCTGGGCTTGATCTGTCCTTGTCTCCATTACGTGATCCTGCATTTCAGCCTGGTTAGCAGCACGCCGATCCTAGCTCAGGCACCTGACAAAAGCCCCTAGAACACATCCGCCCACGCAATTGCCGTGACGCGTCACGCTAATGTGCGGGCATATCCCATCAAGATCCGCGCCCAGCGGCCGCCAAGATCAAGCATCAGCCCCTGTTTTTGCCACGGAAGGTCAATGCCACAGTCCTCGTCTTCGGCCACACCCAGGCCACCGCAGTCTCGGCCCGGTATCGAGGCCCTGTCCTTCAGCAACCTCGACCAGCTGATCAACGAACTGGGGGCGCTGACACGTGCCACCGATCCGCAGCCCGGTCGCGTGGAGCGCATCGCCATGCGTGTCGGCGTGCTCGGTGCCATCGCGGTAGTCCTGCTGCCGTTGTTGCCGCCTATCCCTTACAACGTTCTGGCCGTCGATGTCGGCCTGGGCATCGAGGTAACGGGCTTTACGGTTGGCCTGGGCCTGATGGTGCGGCGCGAATGGGGTTCGTTCCGCCATGCACGCCGCTCCATGGCGGCCAGTCTCGATAGTGATTATGCGCACTACGACCATTGCGTTGAGCAGCTACGCCGCTTCCCCATTTCCCTTCGAAACCGCCTGCAGCGTTATGTCCAAGCGCGCAGCACGCGCATTCTCTCGCGTGCCCGCCTGTTCACTGGTGGATTGGAACGCTTTGCGGCTGTCCCGCTGGCTACCTGCATACCGGTGACATCGGCAACATCGACACCGGCGGCTACCTGCGGGTAACCGACCGCATCAAGGATGTCATCAAGACGGGCGGTGAGTGGATTTCCTCCCTGGCGCTGGAGGACATCATCGCCCAGCACCCGGCGGTCAGCGAAGTCGCGGTGATCGGCGTGGCCGATCCCAAGTGGGGAGAGCGCCCCCTGCCGCTGGTGGTGCTGCGGTCCGGGCATGCGGTCAGTGAGGCGGACATCACCGCCCTGCTCGCTGCGCACAGCCAGCGCGGTGACATCTCGCGTTACGCCATTCCCGAGCAGGTCCAGTTCGTCGATGCGATCGCCCGAACCAGCGTGGGCAAGATCAACAAGAAAGCGCTGCGCTCGCTGCATGAGGGTCGGCCTGCATCAGGCGCGCCGCCACGAAATCTATGAACACCCGGACCCGCGGCAGCACATGGCGCCCGGAGGGCCACAGCAGATGCAGTTCGCCGGGAGCATCCACGTAGTCATCGAGCACCCGTTGCAGTTGACCGCTGGCGACCGCGCGGCGCACTGAATGGTCAGGCAGGTAGGCGATTCCCTGGCCGCGGATCGCAAAACACAGGCGCGTCTCGATCGTGTTGCAGACCATCGATTGTGGCAGTTCGGTGGCGGCCGGCAGGCCGCGCAGTGGCCAGTGTTCGATGCGCCCGCTGCTGGGGAAGCGGTACTGCAGGCAGCGGTGCTGCAGCAGGTCTTCGGGTACCTGCGGGGTGCCGTGCGCGGCCAGATAGGCCGGTGAGGCCACCACGCAGCGGTTGAAGCGGCCGACGCGGCGTGCGGTGAGGCGCGAATCGGCCGGTGGACCGACCCGTAACACCACGTCGAACCCCTCTTCGACGACATCGACCACGCGATCGGTCAGTTCCAGATCCAGGGCCACGTCCGGATAGGCGGCCATGAAGTCAGCCAGCATCGGCAGCGCCAGATCGCTGATCAAGGGCAGGCTGACCCGCAAGCGCCCACGTGGCACGCCGGCCTGCAGGGACAGATCGGCCCGCGCGGCTTCGGCTTCGGCCAGGATGCGGCGGGCGCGTAACAGCAGCAGTTCGCCTTCGACGGTCAATGAGACGCTGCGGGTGGTGCGGTGGAACAGGCGCACCGCCAGCGCCTCCTCCAGTCGACTGATGGTTTTGCCGATCGCTGCTGCCGACAGGCCATTGCTGCGCCCGGCTTCGGCGAAGCTGCGCAGTTCGGCCACCTGCAAGAAGGTCTGCAGGTTGCTCAGGCTGTCCATCGGCGATCACCAACCATTCTGTCGTGGGTGCCGCGAACTCTACCCCGGTTTTTCCGTGGCGGCGCTACGGGGAGCATGACGGCGTGTCCCATCCATGGTCTTCCACCCCCATGCTGTCCTCCCCCGTTTCGCTCTCCAATTCCCTGCACACCGCCCTTCACAGCCGTTTGGAAGGCATCCTGCAGGCGGCCATCACCGCTCGTGGAGCACAGGCATGAGCGCCGCCTGCCCCGCGCCGGCGACGGCCGCCGCCACGGGCATGCCTTGGTTGTCGCTGCTGCTGTTGGCCGCTGCGGGCTTCATCACGATTCTCACCGAGGCCCTGCCAGCGGGACTGCTCCCCGAATTGGCCACGGCGCTTGAGGTGTCCGAAGCCTGGGTAGGTCAATTGGTGACGGTCTACGCGGTGGGGTCGCTGCTTGCCGCGATCCCGATCATCCGCGTGACCGGTCACTGGCCTCGACGGCGCCTGCTGCTGATCGCGATTGCCGGCTTTGCCGTGACCAATGGGATCACGGCATGGTCACGCAGCTACGTGCTGACCCTCGTCGCGCGCGGTCTGGCCGGGGTCAGTGCCGGGGTGCTGTGGGCCTTGGTTACCGGCGTTGCCAGCCGCCTTGTTGCGCCTGGACTGCAGGGACGCGCAATTGCGGTGGCCATGGTCGGCACGCCGTTGGCGCTGTCGCTGGGCATTCCGTTGGGGACCCTGCTGGGTGGCCTGATCGGCTGGCGCTGGACGTTCGCTTTGATGTCCGTGCTCAGCCTGCTGTTGCTGGTGGCCGCGCGGCTGCACCTGCCGGTGCTGCCCACGGCGTCCAGCGCCCAACCGGCGCCCTTCAGGACGGTACTGCGACAACCCGGGCTTGCCCGCAACCTGGTGGCGATGCTGCTGTTCGTGCTCGCGCACAACGTGCTCTACACCTACATCGCGCCCTTGGTGGCCCGTGCAGGTCAACTGGCGTGGCTGGGCGGGTATCTGCTGCTGTTCGGCCTTGCCGCGCTCGCCGGGATCGCGCTCACCGGAGCCCTGGTGGACCGCCACCTGCACCGGCTGATCATCGGCTCGACGCTGGGATTCATTGCCGCCGCCGTGGTGTTCAGCCTGCCGGCCAGTACGCCACTGCTGGTGCTCGCCCTGCTGCTGTGGGGCATCGCTTTCGGCGGGGCACCCACCCTTTTCCAGACAGAGACAGCGCGCCGCGCCGGTGACTCGGCGGATATCGCGCAATCGATGGTTGTCACCGCCTGGAACCTGGCGATTGCCGGCGGGGGCCTGCTGGGCGGCATGGTGTTGCAGTGGGCCGGGAGCGCGGCACTGGCCTGGACCACCCTGCCCTTGCTGGGCGCAGCGCTGTGGTTAGCGCTGGCCCAGCGGCGGCAGTTCAGCGCTTCAGGGCCGCATAACGGCGGCTGACCTCGCCCCAGTTCACCACGCTCCACCAGGCCTGGATGTAGTCAGCGCGTTTGTTCTGGTAACCCAGGTAATAAGCGTGTTCCCACACATCCAGCGCCAACAGCGGAACGCCCTGGGTGCCCACATCGGGCATCAGTGGATTGTCCTGGTTGGGCGTGGTGACGATGGCAAGGCGGCCTTCCGGGTTCAGTACCAGCCAGGTCCAGCCGGAGCCGAACACACTGCCGGCCGCCTGTGCGAACGAGGTCTGGAAGCGCTCCTGCGAGCCGAAGTCGCGGCTGATCGCACTGGCCAACTCCGCGCTGGGCTCGCCGCCCTCCCCGGCCGGTGCCAACAGTTGCCAGAACAAAGCGTGGTTGTAGTGGCCCCCTGCATTGTTGCGGATGGCCGATGGCAGCTGGTCGGCGGCCGCCAGCAATTGGTCGAGTGTGCGCCCCTGAAGCGCAGGCTCCTTGGCCAGCGCCTTGTTGAGGTTGTCCACGTAGGCCTGGTGGTGCAGCCCGTGATGCACGCGCATGGTCTCGGCACTGATGGCGGGCTCCAACGCTGACAGTGCGTACGGCAACTGTGGCACGCGGAAGCTCTCTGCATGGACGGCGGGCAAGGCCCCCAACAGCAAGGCGGTGGCGAGGCAGGCGCGGGACAGCAGCTTCATGCATTCTCCTTGTGTGCACGTGATGGCTCGCTCCGTCATGGACGCTGAGCCGGTAGGGGTAGCGGCGGGCAAGATCGTCTGGACAGGACGCCGGATCCGCAGGGTAACCCGCAATGCGCGGGATCTGCACCACCACATAGTGTTATGCTATAACATTATGAAAATGATCAACGTTCACCTTGCCCCTCCCGTGCGCGCACAGGCCGCGGCCCCCGCCCACCACGGATCGCGACCGGCCTCACGGCTGCATCGGGCACTGGACCTGCTGGGCGCACTGCTCTCCATCAGCTGCGCGGCACACTGCATGGCACTGCCTCTGATCCTCGCCTTCCTGCCTTCGGCGATGCTGGCCCTGCGGTCGTTCCAACATCCCGCGCACGGCGTGATGACACTGCTGCTGACGCTGTCACGCTGGGAATGGGTGTTCGCAGTAACGGCATCGGCCTTCGCGATGCTGAGCGTCAGCCTGGCCGCGCGGCGTCATCACGACCGATCCGTCCTGGCCCTGGTGGCCTTGGGTGCGTTGTTGCTGGTGGCCAGCAGCAGCGTGCCGGCGTTGCGCGAAGCCCTGCTTTGGCACGGCATGCTGGCCGCACTTGGCGGATCACTGTTGGCGGCGGCGCATCTGCGCAACCGCCGCCTGCTGCACCGGCTCAAGGCTCCGGACGGGTCCACAGCCAAGCCAGCACACACAGCATGATGCCCACCACGATCACCGCACTGGGCCGGTGCGGGATCGCAATCGCCGAGAACGTGCCGGCCACGGCCATGGTGCAGGTCGCGGCCCATTTTGCCCGCCGCGGCAGCTTGCCTTCCTGCCAGTGGGCCAACAGCGGCCCCAGGATCCGATGACGCAGGATCCAGGCATGCAGGCGCGGTGAAGAGCGTGCGGCAGCCCAGGCCGCCAGCAGGACGAATTCCGTGGTCGGCAGCCCGGGGGTCACCACCCCGACAAAGGCCACACCCAGGCTGACCACCGCCAAGGCCCGGTATAACAGTCGGCGCAACCCGGTGGCCTGCACCGGCGCGGGACGGTCCGCCGGTTTCATGGCTCAGCCTGCCTGCGGCGGCTGCAGATCGGCAAACGCATCGACCACATAGGCGTGCACGGTGGCAAAGGCGGCGTTGGCGCCCTCGAAGACCGCCTCGCGTTCGCTGTCCGTCAGTGCAACGGCATCCAGTGCACGGGTGAACTCGCGCCAGTGCCTGGCGGCGCCATCGACGTGTGCGGCCAGGTGTCCTGCACCGGTATTGGCGTCCAGGCCCAGCTTCTGTTGCGCCATCTTGAACAGCACGGTGCCGCCAAGGTTCGAACCTTCTGCAACATACAGCCAACCCAGCGCCGCCGGCAGTGGCATGTCCGCGTCATCCAACTGCGCCGGCGGTGGCAACGGGAAAGCGAGGTTGGACAGATCTTCGCTGATGCGCGACAAGCGGTTGCGCGCGCTCAGGTCCGGCAGCAGGACCCCGAGGTCCGCACGGCGATGCAAGGCATCCAGGTGCTGGTGGAAACGGTGCTGGACGGCGACAAAGCGGGCAAACCGCGCGCGGTCGGCGAAGATGTCCTCGGCCATGATGCGCTTGTCCAGCCGGTCATGGGTGGCGTGGGTGGCTGCCTTGAGCTGCTGGCTCAGCGGCAATGCTTCAACGATGGGTTCATCGACCAGTGACATGGTGGTTCCTTGCACACGCGCACGCAGTGATCGCTGGGCCCTCGTGCAGGCGTGCAGGCACACGGCGGCCATTGCCCAAACAACGCGAATGGGAATCGGTATCATCGAGCATGTGTGCACGGCGTGCAAACATTACCCGCGATAGCCGATGGATCGCAGCGTCCCGTCAGTGGAGTGCAACTACTGGTCTTGCGCTGCGTCGTCGACGCTGGCGATGGCGCCGCATACCAGCGCGCGCATGCCGCGATCGAAGCTGGCCTCGGCCTGGAGGTACGCGGGCAGATCCTGTTGCGCAGGGTCTGCGGTGTAGACCGTATCCGCCAGCGCGACGCAATGATACGCGACGGTGTTGAGCAACCAGGCGGCGCGGCTTTCGGACAATCCGTGGGTCTGGGCGAAGGCCTGATGGTGGGCCTGGATCCGGCGCAGCATGCCGGCCGTCTTGCTTCCCTGCCGCACCAGGTACGGAGCGAGGCCAGGATTGTGCAGTAGTTGCCGGCCGGACTGGCCGATCGCGCGGCCTGGGAAATCCATGTGTTCTTCCTTGCCTGGGCCGCGATGCTGGCGCACGCCATCGTGCGTCCCGCCAAACGTGCCTGGGTCGAACAGTTCACCCTGGCCGCGCTGGCCCTGGCGATCATCCCGCTGTTGACCGCCGGGCTCACCCAGCGCCCGCTCTGGCACAGCCTGCTGGCTGCCGACACCGTGTTTGCCGCGATGGACATCAGCCTGTGGCTGCTGGCGCTGCTGCATGCATGCCTGGCCTGGCGGATTGCCCGCCATGCCCCGCCGGTGCGGCGACCGCGTACGGCGCGGGCGCCGGCGCGTCCGCCCGTGG
>DALZLW010000001.1:0-68927 GCA_032007425.1 Stenotrophomonas sp. | reverse complement strand
TCGTCCGGCAGCGCAGCGGGCGCTCCCGCTTCGCCCACGTCGGACGGACGCGGCGGCGCGGGCGGCAGGGTGGCGACATCGATTTCCGACAATGGGCTTTCCTGCGGACAGACGTCATCGGGGAAGCCAAAGCGCTCCTTCAGTGCCTGCCCGCAGCTGTTGAGGGCCTCCAGTTCCACACCTTCGCGCTTGCATTGCTGGTCGAAGGCCACCAGGAAGGCATCCTTGCGGCGAACGAAATCGTCACCACAAGCGCGCATCTGGCGGATCCGCTCCAGGTCGTCCTGCACCGCATTGGTGCCGTCGAGGCCAAACTGCCGCAGTTCCTCGGCACTCAGCAGGCGCAGGCTGCGATTGGGCACGGTCATCATCAGGTCGGCCACGCCTACGGCCACCCCGTTGCGCTGCAGGTAATCCTTGACGTTGTCGTAGACCTGCTGCAGTTCGTCGTTGAGCTCGGCACGCGAGGTGGCCTTGGAACTGATGCGCATCATCCGGTGGATGCCGACCTTGCCCGATACCAAGCGGTTGTCGCCGGCCGCGAGCACGAACACGCAGGCGCTGTGGCAGACCGAGCCTTCGCGGATCCACAGGGTCCAGTTCGACTCGCCAATGCTGTCCCCGGCAACGATCGCCGACTCCACCTGGCCACCGCTGGAATCAAGGTCGAGGATGCGCTTGTGGATATCCAGGGCTTCTGCCACGGCCGCCAGGCGCCAGCTCAGCTCGGCAAAGCCGGGATTGATCTTGCCCACGTAACGCACCCGCAGCAGCCCGCGCTCGGCACAGGGTTGCAGGGCCTGCTCGATGTCGTCGCGGCGCAGCCCCGCCAGCTCCGCGCCGTCTCCGTCGTCAGCGGTGTAATCGGTGCTGCAGCTGATCCATGCCCGGCCATTTTCCAGCTGTGCCAGCGGCCACGCCCGATCGGCGCGGTTGGCAGGCGGCGGCGCCGGCAGCGGCGCATCGGCCACGTTGATGGACACCATGTGGTCGCCATCGCCGGCCGGCGCGCGCGTGGCCTTGTCATTGGCGGTCACGTTGCCCGGGTTTCCCGGGGCATTGCAGCCAGCCAGGGCCAGGCAGCACAGCAACAACCACCGCGTACGCGACATGGACAGGTCCGTCAGGGGAAAGGAAGCCACAGTCTAGGGCCTGTGCGCGCCGCCGCGGGAACTGCGACTGAACCGGCGACCGCGCCGTGCATTGATGTCTGGAAATGGCGAGTATGTACGCTTGCCAGGGCCTAGACTGCGGCCATGGCCCACACTCCAGCCCTTGATGACGCCGCCTGCGACCGTGCCCGCCGCGCCCGTGATCCGCGCTTCGACGGCGTGTTTTTCACCGCGGTCCGCAGCACCGGGATCTATTGCCGCCCGGTATGCCCGGCGCCACCGCCGTTGCCGCGCAACATCCATTACTACCCAAGCGCAGCGGCCGCCGCCGCCGCCGGCTACCGGCCCTGCCTGCGCTGCCGTCCCGAACTTTCCCCTGCTGCACAACAGGCCAGCGACGAAGACACGGCGCGGCGCGCGCTGGATCTGCTTCACGCCGGCTACCTGCAGGACCACAGCGTGGCCGAGCTGGCCGCCGAGGTGGGTCTCAGCGCACGCCAATTGCAGCGTCAATGCATTGCCCGCCTTGGTGCGACGCCGCAGCAACTGCATGCCAATCGGCGGCTGCTGCTGGCCAAACAGTTGCTGAGCGAAACCCGGCTGGCGGTCACCGACGTTGCCCTGGCCGCCGGCTTCAACAGCCTGCGTCGCTTCAATGATGCCTTTGTTGCCGGCTGCGGCATGCCACCCACCGCGATCCGCCGCCAGCAGGGGCCCGTGCAGCAGGCCGATGGTCTCATCCTCCGCTTGGCCTATCGACCGCCGCTGGATTTTCCCCTGATGCTTGCCTTCCTGCGCCGGCGCAGCATTCCCGGCATCGAGTGCGTGGGCGAGTCGGATTACCAGCGCGTGATCAGCGACGGCCAGCGCCACTGCGTGCTGCGGGTCAGCGCCGACCCGCGCCGGCACGAGTTACGCCTGCAGTTGCCGCTGGTCGATCCACGGCGGATTCCAGACATCGTGCGCCGGGTGCGACGGATGTTCGACCTGGACGCGGACCTGGGGCAGGTGCACGCTGCGTTGGAGAGCAACCTGCTGCTGGCACGCGGCATCAGCGAACGCCCCGGCCTGCGCGTGCCGGGCGGCTGGGACGGCTTCGAAATCGCCGTGCGCGCCGTGCTGGGGCAACAGGTCAGCGTGGCCGCCGCAACGACCCTGGCCCGGCGGCTGGTGACGACGTATGGCGAAGCGTTACCAGGCCTGCCCGAAGGCCTGGACCGGCGGTTCCCCGCCCCCATCGCCTTGCTCGACGCGCCACTGGAAGGCTTGGGACTGCCGCGCACGCGCGCGGCCACCCTGCGCGAAGTCGCCCGCGCCTGCGCCGAAGGACGTCTGGATTTCAGGCCCGGCCAGCGCCTGGACGACTTCGTGCAGCGCTGCGTGGCCCTGCCCGGCATCGGCCCGTGGACCGCGCACTACATCGCCCTGCGTGCGCTCAGCCAGCCCGATGCCTTCCCAGCCGGCGACCTGGTCCTGCAGCAGGTGCTGGGGGGCACCGACGGTCGCCTGAGCGAACGCCAGACCGAAGCCGGTTCACAGGCCTGGCGACCCTGGCGTGCCTATGCCGTGCTGCACCTGTGGCACCTGTCCACGCCCTCTTCCCCTTGACGGAGCCTGCCATGACACTCGGCTATGACCGCTTTGCCTCGCCGATCGGCGAACTCACCGTCGCCGCCAGTGCGCGCGGCATTGCCCACATCCTGTTCCCACGTGACCGCCAGCAACCCAGCGGACGGGACACATGGCGCCATGCGCCGGCCCTGGTGCGCGATGCACGTGAGCAGCTGCTCGCCTTCCTGCAGGGAGAACGCACCACCTTCGATCTTGCCCTCGACCCGCAGGGCACGCCGTTCCAGCAACAGGTATGGGACGCCCTGCGCACGATCCCCTTTGGCCAGACCTGGAGCTACCTGCAACTGGCCAAGGCCATTGGCCGCCCCTCTGCAAGCCGTGCGGTCGGCGCCGCCAACGGCCGCAACCCTGTGCCCATCGTGGTGCCCTGCCACCGCGTGATCGGTGCAAACGGCAGGCTGACCGGCTTTTCCGGGGGCCTGGACACCAAGGCCGCGCTGCTGGCGCTGGAACAGAAGCAGGCCACGCTGTTCGGCGGACGCTGAAAACCGGCGGGCGCGGATGTCTTGGGCACGTCATCGCATCGGCTTATCATGCGTGCCATGACGTCTCTTCGCCTTTCGCTGGCCCTGGCGGCCGTGCTCCCGCTGGTGGCCTGCACCACTGTTCCCTCCGCACCGGTCGCCGCCGAGCGGGCTGCGCCCAGCAGCGCCGCGGCCATGCCATCCTCCACGGCGGCCGTTCCCAAGCTGCTGCTCATTTCCATCGATGGCCTGCGTGCCGATGCGCTGGACAGCGGCATCACCCCGAACATGCAGCGGCTGTTCAACGCCGGCGTCCGCGCGCGCTGGATGACCCCGTCCTATCCCTCGCTCACCTTCCCCAACCACTACACCATCGTCACCGGCCTGCGTCCGGACCACCACGGCATCGTCCACAACTACATGCATGACGATGCGCTCGGCCGCTTCACCCTGAGCGACCGCGATGCGGTGAGCACATCGGACTGGTGGGGGGGCGAGCCGATCTGGGTCAGCGCGGAAAAGGCCGGTGTGCGCACCGCAACGTGGTCCTGGCCCGGTAGTGAAACCGAGATCATGGGCGTGCGACCCAGCCAGTGGCAGCACTACGATGAAAGCATCGCTTATGAAGACCGGGTCACCCAGGTGATGGGCTGGTTGTCGCGCACCGATGCCCAGGCGCCGCGCCTGGCCACCCTGTACCTGGAAAATGTCGATAAAGCCGGCCATCGACATGGTCCGGAATCAACGCAGTACCACGATGCCATCGTGCGCGCCGACACGGTGATCGGCCAGGTGTTGGACGCGCTGGACCAGCGCGGCCTGGCCGCGACCACCAACGTGGTGCTGGTGTCCGACCATGGCATGGCCTCGGTCCCCAACGGTCAGGTGATCGCCGTCGAACAGATGGTGTCGCCGCAGGTCGCCAAGGTGATCAGCGTTGGCCAATCGGTGGGCTTCGATCCGCTGCCCGGCCAGCAGGCCGCCGCGGAGAAGGCCCTGCTCGGCCGCCATGCCCACTACCAATGCTGGAACAAGGGTGAGTTGCCGGCACGCTGGCACTACGGCAGCCATCCGCGCATTCCTGCCATCGTCTGCCAGATGGACGAGGGTTGGGATGCGTTGGCTGAAGCGGCCATTGCCAAGCGCGCGCCGCAGGACCGTGGTTCGCACGGCTACGACAATGCGCTGCCGTCGATGCGTGCGGTGTTCATCGCCCGCGGGCCGTCTTTCCGTCAGGGCGTGGTGATCGACGGCTTCGACAACGTGGACGTGTACCCACTGCTGGCGCGCCTGCTGCGGGTGCCCGAGGCCGCCAACGATGGCGACATCACCCCGTTGTTGCCGGCTTTGAAACCGTGAACCGCTGAACCACGGGGCGGCCCGGCCCTGGGCCCGTCAAGGCACAACGTGCAGGCAAAAAAAAACGCGGCGCCAGGCGCCGCGTTTTTTAATGCAACCATGAAGCAGGCGATCAACCAGCCTTGGCCACGGTCTTCTTGGCAGCGGCCTTCTTCGCCGGAGCCTTGGCCACGGTCTTCTTGGCAACCGGCGCACCGGCGCCCACGGCCACCTTGCTCGCAGTGTGCGAACGGGCGTTGCCGTAGCTGGCGTTGTAGCGCTTGCCCTTGGCGGTCTTGCGGTCACCCTTACCCATGTCTTGAACTCCTTACTCGGTTGATTCTGGATTAGCCCCGTTCTGACACGGGTTCGGCGGGGCCGCCTTTCTGGGCGCCCCCGCGCACGATCAGGAAGCCTAACACGACCACCCTAGTGCGCGCAGCTGGCGTCGTGGACGTGCCCATGGTTCAGACGCAGGTTCACCAGGTGGGCAATGCCGACCAGTAAGCCGCCCAGGGTCATCACCACCGCGTGCGGCACCGGATCGTGGTGCAGCGGCGAGTACAGCAGGCCCGCCCACAGCGCGACCAGGCCCGGAACCAGGAAACCCAGCGCACGCAGGGCGCCATGGCGACGGTAGCCCAACACCAGGCTGAACAGCCCCAGCATGGTCACGAAGACCACCAGGGTCAGTTCCACCCCATCGCTCAGCCAGAAGGTCAGTCCCAGCGCCGGCGCAGCGGCCAGCAGGATGGGCAGCAGCGCGCAGTGCACGGCGCACAGCAGCGAGCCGGTGGCGCCGAAACGGTCGAGCAGATGACGGAATCGATGTGGGTGAGCCATGACTTCCAGCAGGGAGACAGTTCGATATGGAATAATATAACATCAAACCCGACCCGCACCCTAGCCCTTCCACCGTGACCACCGCATGGACCCGCCACGCCCGATGGGATAGCTGCGCCCCACGACTGATACAGTGTAACAATCGGATCTATCCATGACTGCTTCCCGCCTGCGGCCCCGCCCGCACACCCTCGCCCTTGCCTTGGCTGGCGCCCTGCTGCCCGGCCTTGCGCAGGCCGATAACGCCACTACCGCCCATGACGGCCATCTGACCGAACTGTCTGCGGTGAAGGTCACCGCTTCGCCGCTGCAGGGTGACGCCGAATCGCTGGCGCGCCCGGTTGAAGTCCTCGCCGGCGAGCGCCTGGATGAACAGAAGGCCGGCACGCTCGGCGACACCGTCGCCAAGCTCCCCGGCGTGCAGAGTACGTATTTCGGCCCCGGTGTCGGTCGGCCGATCATCCGCGGCCAGGAGGGCCCGCGCGTGGCGGTGCTGTCCAACGGCGTGGGCAACATGGACGCTTCCACCGTCAGTGCCGATCACGCCACCAGCATCGAGCCCTTCCTCGCCGACCAGATCGAAGTGCTGAAGGGCCCGGCCACCCTGCTGTTCGGCAGCGGCGCCATCGGCGGCGCGGTCAACGTGGTCGATGGCCGCATCGCCCGTGACCTGCCCGATCGGCCGCTCAGCGGTCGTGCGGAAGTGCGCGGAAACAGCGCCAATGACGAACGTAGCGGCATGTTCCGGCTGGATGGCGTCAACGGCAACTGGGTACTGCATGTCGACGGCCTGGTGCGCAACAGCGACGACTACCGCATCCCCGGCTACGCCGTCGTGGACGCACTGGAAGACCATGACCATGCGCACGACGATGGCGATGCCGACGAACCACGCCGCGGCCGCCTGGACAACAGTTCCATCCGCACCCGGGCAGGCGGCGTCGGCGCTACCTGGCTGGGCGAAGGGGGTTACTTCGGCCTGTCCGCCAGCACCTACCGCACCAACTACGGCATTCCCAACGGCGCCCATGTGCATGCCGACGGCGATGAGCATGATCACGACCATGACCACGACCACGCCGAGGAAGAAGAAGGCGACGAACATGACGTGCGCATCGACATGGTGCAGAACCGCTTCGATTTCAAAGGCGGCATCTACAACCCGGTGTCGTTCCTGAAAAACATCAACCTGCGCGCAGCGTATACCGATTACGAGCACGTCGAACTGGAGGCCGGCACGCCCTCCACCCGCTTCACCAACAGCGGCGTTGAAGCACGCCTGGAAGCGGTGCAGAACGAGATCGCCGGCTGGAACGGGGCCTTCGGCCTGCAGTTCGGCAACAGTGATTTCGGCGCCAAGGGCGAGGAAGCCTTCGTGCCCGACACCGGCACCCGCACCGCCGGGCTGTTCGTGCTGCAGGAAAAGCAGTACGGCCCGGTCAAGCTGGAACTGGGCGCACGCCATGACCAGGTCAAGCTCGACCCGACCGGCGACTACCGTGCGCGCTCGTTCGACGCAACCAATCTGTCGGCGGCCGGCATCTGGAAGCTCAGCGATGGCGTGGACCTGCGCTTTGGCGTGGACAGTTCCGAACGCGCACCGACCAATGAAGAGCTTTATGCGGCCGGGGCGCACATCGCCACGCGCTCGTTGGAAATCGGCCACGCCAACCTGAAGACCGAACGCGGCCAGCGCATCGAACTGGGCATCCACACCCACAGCGATCGCCTCGATTTCTCCGCCTCGATCTACCAGACCAAGTTCAAGGACTTCATCTACCTGGCCGACACCGGCGTCGTGGAAAGCCTGCCGGTGCGCCTGTGGACGCAGCAGGACGCCACCTTCCGCGGCGCCGAAGCCGAAGCCCTGGTGCACCTGTTCGAAGGCGCCAGCGGTGATTGGGACCTGCGCCTGTTCGGCGACCACGTCAAGGCCGAGCTGGATGGCAGCGGCAGCCGCACGGTGGACATCGCCGTGCCCCACGACGACCACAGCCACAACTACAGCGTGGAACTGGCCAATGGCGGCTACCTGCCGCGCATCGCCCCGACCCGCTTCGGCGCGGACCTGCGCTGGAACAAGGACGGCTGGCGCGCTTCGGTGGGGGCGGTCCGTTACAGCAAACAGAAGGACGTGGCGCAGAACGAAGACCCGAGCGATGGCTATACGCTGGTGGATGCGCACTTTGCCTACCGCTGGGACCGTTCGGACAGCAACAGCTACGAGGTCTTCCTCGATGGCAACAACCTGACCAACCAGGAAGTGCGCCCGCACACCTCGCTGCTGCGCGACTATGCGCCGCTGCCGGGTCGTGGCGTGGCCTTCGGCATCCGCGCTTACTTCTAAGCAGGCCTGCGCCCCTCTGCACAGGGCCGTCCGGGTAACCGGACGGCCCTGTGTTTTGTCTGCCACCGGCAATCGATGCTGCCGGGAGCGCACGCCCCTCCCCCCAGCTGTGGCTTACCCACTATGCTGCAGCGATGGATACCTCTGCCCGTACCCCACGCCTCCCCTGGGACCTGCTGTTGGCCGCCTCCGGCATCCTGATGCTGACCATGGCCGCACGCCAGACCACCGGCCTGTTCGTTGAGCCGATCCATCGCGATACCGGCATCGGCATCGTCGAGGTCAGCTTCGCCTTGGCGATCGGGCAGTTCGTGTGGGGCGCTGTACAACCGCTGTTTGGCGCCCTGGCTGACCAGCGCGGTCCATTGCCGGTACTCGTCGGCGGCGGCCTGGTATTGGCACTCGGCCTGGCAGTGGCCCCGCTGCTGCCCAGCGCCTGGGGACTCAGCCTGAGCCTGGGCCTGATGATGGCCGCGGGTGCGGGCGCCGGCAGTTTTTCCGTACTCATCGGCGCCACCGCGCATCGCCTGGCCCCATCGCAACGCTCCTTCGCTGCCGGCTTCATCAACGCCGGCGGGTCCCTGGGGCAGTTCCTGTTCGCCCCCCTGCTGCAATGGGTGATCAGCAGTGCCGGCTGGGCGCGGGCGATGCTGGTGATGGCCGCCGCCAGCCTGCTCACCCTGCCACTGGCCTGGCCGCTGCGTCGACGTGCTGGCGATCACCCCGCCACCGCCTCGAACAACGGTGACGGCCTCGGCCAGCAACTGCGCATCGCCCTGGCCGATCGCAGCTACTGGTGTCTGCACCTGGGCTTCTTCACCTGCGGCCTGCACATCGCCTTCCTGGTCACCCACCTGCCGGGCGAAATTGCCCTGTGCGGGCTCTCACCGACGGTGTCCTCGGTGTCGATCGCCCTGATCGGCTTGTTCAACGTGGTCGGCAGCCTGCTGATGGGCGCGCTGGGCCAACGCTACCGGATGAAGTACCTGTTGGCGGTGTTGTACGCCAGTCGCGCGCTGATGATCGGTCTGTACCTCGTCGCCCCACCGACCGCCACGACCTTCTATGTGTTCTCGGCGGCGCTGGGCTTCACCTGGCTGGCGACCGTGCCGCCGACCGCGGGCCTGGTCGGCAAGCTGTTCGGTCCGCGCTACCTCGGCACGCTGTTCGGCCTCACCCTGCTGTCGCACCAGGTTGGTGGCTTCTTCGGCGCCTGGCTGGGCGGAGTGGTACTTTCCGGCCATGGAAACTACATGCTGATGTGGTATCTGGATATCGGGCTGGCGCTGATCGCAGCACTGGTCCACCTGCCGATCCGCGAACAGGCCCCGCGCCTGGCCGCGGCCTGATCCCCCTCACCGCAGGCAGTGCAGCAACCGCGTGGACAGTGCGTTCCGCCGATGCCCACTGCACATGCGGACACAAATGTCCGAAAATAGCCTGATGACCACACTCCGCGCTGACGCCGCTGCCCGCCGGGCCCTGATCCTGGATGCCGCCGACCATGTCTTCGGCCAGCATGGCGTCACGGCACCGCTTGATCTGGTGGTGGAACGTGCCCAGGTCGGGCGGGCCACGTTGTATCGCAATTTCCCCGACCGGACGGCGCTCATCGAAGCGCTGCTGCAACGCACGGTCGACCGCATCCGCCGCCAGGTGGAGCAGTTGGATGATCGCGCCGACGGCCTGTTCGAGGTGTTCGAAGGCATGGCCCAGCGCATCATTGATTCCCCCGCGCTGGCCGATTACTGGCGCGCGGTGGATTCAGACGTGCCTTCGATGAAAGCCGCCCGCGAGACCGTGCGCAACCTGCTCGAAGCGCCGATCCAACGGGCCATCGATGCCGGCCTGTGCCGCCCGGACCTGGCCTCCACCGATATCCCGCTGATTTCAGGCATGCTGGGCGCGGCGCTGCGGGGCAAGACCCGTGACGAGCGGGCCGCCTTGGCACAACGCGCGCTGGACCTGCTGCGCGGCGGCCTGCAGGGGACGCAGATACCGGAGGGCTGATGGCGCAACCGTATCTCAAGCCGATCCCCGACTGGGAAGAGCATGAGAAACCGACCCTGCCCGGCTCGGCCTCGATGCCCTGGCACCCGGTGAGGCGCCGCATTGCCTACGCCGCCGTGTCGGTGCTGGTGGCCATCACCGGCGGGCTGGGTACCGCGCTGGTCACCGCCAACCTGCCGTTCCTTCAGGGCCAGCTGGGGCTGACACCCACCCAGGGCAGCGTGCTGGTCGCCGCGTATGCGATGGTCAACGTGACCGTCAACCTGCTCGCCTTCAAATTCCGCCAGCAGTATGGCATCCGCCTGTTTGCCGAGATCGGCCTTGGCCTGTATGCCGCCCTGGCGGTGCTGCACCTGTTCGTGGGCAACTTTGAGACGGTGGTGCTGATGCGCGCGGCCAGCGGCTTTGCCGGCGCCGCCTGCTCCACCCTGGGCACGCTGTACATGCTGCAATCATTGCCGCGCCGTTTTACCGGCAACCTCCTGGTGGTCGGCGTCGGCCTGGCCCAGCTCGCGGTCCCGGTGGCCTGGCTGGTCTCGCCGGGTCTGGTGGACACCGGCCAATGGCACCTGCTCTACCTGTTCGAAGCCGGACTGGCACTGTGCGCGTTCGCCGCCGTGGTACTGCTCAAGCTGCCCCCGGGGGTGCAGATCAAAGCGTTCGAACCGCTGGATTTCCTGACCTTCGCCCTGCTCGCGCCGGCCGTGGCGTTGCTGGTGATGGTGCTCGCGCAGGGCTACACCCGATGGTGGCTGGAAACCCCGTGGCTGGGCGCGGCCCTCGCCGCGTCCGTCGCCCTGGCCACCGCCGCGGCGGTCATCGAACTGTACCGGCGCAATCCGCTGCTGCAGATCCGCTGGCTGGCCAGCCTGCCGGTCATCCATTTCATCATCGGCGCCTTCCTGATCCGCTTCCTCACCACCGAGCAGTCCTACGGCGTGGTCGCACTGATGCGCACCTTGGGCATGGGGCTGGACCAGATGCGGCCGTTGTTCGCGGTCATCCTCGCCGGCACGGTCACCGGCATCGCCGCCAGCGCACTGACCTTCGGTCCCAAGCGGTTGATCGCCCAATTGCTGATGGCCATCGCACTGCTGGGCAGTGCGGCGCTGTTGGACCAGCACCGCACCAGCCTGGACCGCCCACATGACTTCTTCACCAGCCAGTTCCTGGCCTCGGTGGGCGCGGGCATGTTCATGGGGCCGCTGATCATGCTCGGCATCACCGCGGCACTGAAGCAGGGGGTGGATCACATGATCACTTTCCTGGTCACGCTGTCGATCACCCAGACGCTGGGCGGGCTGGCCGGCTCGGCGGTGCTGGGGACCTTCCAGCTACATCGCGAACAGGCCTATTCCAGCGAACTGACACGGCAGCTCAACCCGGCCGACCCGGTGGTCGCCCAGCGCCTCGCCCTGCAGCAGCAGGTGTACGGCCGGCAGATCACCGACCCGGTGCAGCGCGCGGCACAGGGCACGGCACAGCTGGCGCAGATCACCCGGCGCGAGGCCAATGTGCGCGCTTTCAATGATGTGTTCAGCCTCAGCGGCTGGCTGGCGCTGGGCTTCCTCAGCTGGCTGCTGGCCTTGTCGCTGCGCACCGCCGTGCTGAAACAATGGCGCAAGCGCCACCCTGACCCGACGCGAGGACCCGATGCCCACGCCACCGCCCCGTGATCCGCAGCAGCCCGATCCGGTCAATCCGCCGCCACCCACCGATGCGGCGCCTGTTGCATCGACCGCCAGTGCGGCTGCGCCGGCGCCCGTGGCGTCACCGCCCAAGTACCTGCGCCCCAGTACCACCGCCGTGGTGCTGATGATCTTCGTGGCCCTGATCGGCATTGCACTGATCCTGCGTGCCTGGCAACTGTGGCCCTTCACCAGCAGCGTGGCCAGCACGGACAATGCCTACGTCCGCGGGCAGATCACCGTGCTCGCACCGCAGGTCAATGGCTACGTCAGTGCGGTGGAAGTGAACGACTTCCAGCACGTCAAGCAGGGCCAGGTACTGCTGCGGATCGATGACCGGATCTACCGCCAGCGCGTGGCACAGGCCCAGGCCGCGCTGGATGCCGCCCTGGCCGCGCTGGAAAACTCCGGGCAGTCGCAGGCCTTGAATCGCGCGCAGATCGAGGCGGCGCAGGCAACCTACGGCGCCGACCGGGCCGAGCTGCAGCGCTCCGGCGCGGAACTCAAGCGCTACGAAGCACTGTCGGCGCAACAGCTGGTTGCTGCCAACGACCGCGACCGCTACCGCACGGCACAGGCCTCGGCACGTGCCGGGGTCAGCCAGAGCCAGGCGCAGATCCGCATCGCCCAGGAAACCCTGGCCTCGACCCAGGTGGCACGCAAAGGGCTGCAGGCCCAGGTGGACAGCGCACGCGCCGCGCTGGAGCTGGCGCGCATCGACCTCGCCAATACGGTGATCCACGCCCCGCGCGACGGTCAGGTCAGCGAAGCCACCGTGCGCACCGGCCAGTACGTCAGTGCCGGCTCACAACTGCTGTTCCTGGTCCCGGACACCGTGTGGGTGGTGGCCAACTTCAAGGAAGGCCAGACCTGGAAAATGCGCATCGGCCAACCGGCCACCTTCACCGTGGACGCCTTTGCTGGCCAGCGGCTGCATGGCCACGTCGAACAGATCGCCCCGGCCACCGGT
Organism: Stenotrophomonas sp.; assembly: GCA_032007425.1. Lineage (GTDB taxonomy): Bacteria > Pseudomonadota > Gammaproteobacteria > Xanthomonadales > Xanthomonadaceae > Stenotrophomonas. The sequence goes on along the minus strand of DALZLW010000001.1, from coordinate 56,523 downwards.
TCGGAGTTCAGCGTGTTACGCCCGGACAACGCCAGCGGCAACTTCACCAAGGTCGTGCAGCGGCTGCCGGTACGCATCCGCATTGATCCGGGTCAGCCGCTGGCCGCGCGGCTGCGGCCGGGGATGTCGGTCGTTGCGAAGGTGGACACCGCCCCGGACGGGGCTGGCGCGGGGCAATGACGCGTCCCGGACTGGGCCCGCCGCCCCTCAGCCAGCGCAGCGGGCACATAGCCCGTGCACTTCCAGGGTCTGCGCCTGCGGCTGGAACCCCAGTTCCTTCGCGCGCTTTTCCAGCTGACCGACGATCTCGCGGTCTTCCAGTTCCACCGCGCTATGGCAGCTGTTGCAGATCAGGAACGGTACCGAGTGGGCGGCGCTGCTGGGGTGATGGCAGGCCACGAAGGCATTGACCGATTCCAGCTTGTGGATGAAGCCATTGGCCATCAGGAAGTCCAGCGCGCGGTACACGGTGGGCGGCGCATCGGCCCCGACCCCCTTGCCATTGCGCACCCATTCCAGCAGTTCATAGGCCTTGACCGGCTTGCCGGCTTCGGCCACCAGGCGCAGCACGTTGGCGCGGATGGGCGTCAGCCGCAGCCCACGTTCGCGGCATACGCGCTCCACCACGGTGACGAAGGCCGAAGCATCGTGGACATGGTGGTGCGGGGCGGTACAGGCGGTCTTGGCGGACATGCGCGGTTCTCCGGTTCGAGGGCCTGGCCGGGGCTCAGGCCACGGCTACCTTTGTGATGGCAACATCGATGCGATTCAAGGCCTGTTCGCGACCGGCCAGGTACACCGTATGCGAAATATCCGGGCTCACCTGGGTGCCGGTCAGTGCCACCCGCAGCGGCTGGGCCACCTTGCCCATGCCGATTTCCAGCGCAGCGGCAGTGTCATGCAGGGCCACGCCCACCGCTTCGGCCGTCCATTCCGGCAACGCCGCCAGCAGCTCGCGGGCCTTGGCCAGCGGCACTTCGGCCCCTGCCTTGAAATGCTTGGCCACGGCGGCCTCGTCATAGGTTTCCAACGGTTGGTACCAGACCACGGCCTTTTCTGCCATTTCCTTCAAGGTCTGCACGCGTTCACGCAGGGCGATCACGACGTCCGTCGGCGCCGGACCAGCGGCCAGGTCCAGGCCCAGCTTTTCCAGCTGGTAAACCAGATGCGGCGCAACCTCGGCCGGTGCCACGGTCTTGAGGAAGTGCTGGTTGACCCAGCCCAGCTTGGCCATGTCCAGCCGAGCGGCCTTGGAATTGCAGTCCTTCACATCGAACAGATCGATCAGTTCCTGGCGGCTGAACAGTTCCTGGTCACCGTGTGACCAGCCCAGCCGCGCCAGGTAGCTCAGCAGTGCATCGGGCAGGTAGCCTGCGTCCTTGTACTGCATGACATCGGCCGCACCGGTGCGCTTGGACAGCTTGGCCCCCTGCTCGTCCAGGATCATCGGCATGTGGCCGAACCTGGGCACGGGTGCCCCGATCGCTTCGTACAGGTTGATCTGCCGCGGGGTATTGTTGATATGGTCATCGCCACGGATGACCTCACTGATGCGCATGTCCCAGTCGTCCACCACCACCGCGAAGTTATAGGTGGGATACCCATCGGGGCGGAAGATGACCATGTCATCGAGTTCGGCATTGGCGATCTCGATACGGCCCTTGATCAGGTCGTCGAACACCACGCTGCCATCGAGCGGGTTCTTGAAGCGGATGACCCGGTTGGGATCATCGCGGTACGGCAGCCCGAGCTCGCGTGCCGCGCCGTTATAGCGTGGCTTTTCCTGCCGGGCCATGGCGGCCTCACGCATGGCATCGAGCTCTTCCTTGGTTTCATAGGCGTAATACGCCTTGCCGTCGGTCACCATCTGCTCGGCAACCTCCCGGTAACGCGCCACCCGGTCGGTCTGGTAGATCGGGCCTTCGTCGTAGCCCAGGCCCAGCCACTGCATGGCCTCCAGGATGGCGTCGATGGCGCCCTGGGTGCTGCGTTCGCGGTCGGTGTCTTCGATGCGCAGCACGAATTCGCCGCCCCGGTGGCGGGCTTCCAGCCAGCAGTACAGGGCAGTGCGGGCGCCGCCGATGTGCAGGTAACCGGTGGGGCTGGGGGCGAAGCGGGTGCGGCAGGTCATCGGGACGCTCGGGAACGGGTATCGGACGATTTTACCACCTGCGTGGTCGCTGGCTGCGTCGCGGGAAGCGGCGGGGCTCTTGTGGTGGTGCGCGGGTTTCCGGGGTTCCGGGCTGGGCCGGACGTCGGAGACGGGCTTTTGCCGTCCCCCACACCACCGCCCCGACCGCCCTACCCCCGACAACGTCGAGCCCCCACGAACCACCGCTCCTGGCGCGATCCCGCAGCGCCCGCAGCGCCCGCAGCGCCCGCAGCGCAGGAAAAGCTTACTTCCCGGTAGGCTCCAACTTCCGCGGGAAATCCTGCTCGCGCATCGCCGCGTGATACACGAACGACGCCACGATCGCCGCCGCCTGCTTCAGGTCCTCCGGCTCGGCGTGGTCCCACGTGTCCAGGTGGCTGTGATGGACATTGGTGAAGTAGTCCAACCGGTCCTGGATGAACTGGAAGCCCGGCAGGCCGACGCGGTCGAAGCTGATGTGGTCGGTGCTGCCGGTGTTGCGGGTGGCCACCGTGGTTGCGCCCACGTCATGGAACGGCGCCAGCCAGGCCTCGAAGATCGGCATGGCCGCCAGGTTTTCCTGCGCGTAGATGCCGCGGAAGCGGCCCGAACCATTGTCCATGTTGAAGTAGACCTGGAACTTGCTGTAATCGCGGGTCTTCACCAACGCGCCCGTGGGTTCACGCAGCGAGGCCGGCAGGGCTTTCTGCGCGCTGTCGGTCGGTTCGGGGAAGTGGGCAAAATGCTTGGCCACGTAATCCTGCGAGCCGATCAGGCCCTGCTCCTCGCCACTCCACAGCGCCACCCGGATGGTGCGCTTGGGCTTGGCGCCCACCGCCTTGAGGATGCGCATGGCTTCCATCATCACCGCCACGCCCGCAGCATTGTCCGCAGCGCCGGTACCGCTGTGCCAGGAATCCATGTGTGCGCCGAGCATCACCACTTCATCGGCCTTGCTGCTGCCACGGATCTCGGCCAGCGTATTGTAGCCCGGCTGGTCGGTCTCGTCGGTGAAGCGGGCCGCCACGTCCACCTGCAGGCGCACGGACTGCTTGGCTTCCAGGGCACGCACCAGCGGATTGAAGTGCTCGGCGATCATCGCCAGTTCGGGAATGCCCACCGCTTCGCCAGCCTTGCGCGAGCCGCCGCCGGCCACGCGGATGATGCCGTTGTCCCAACCGCTGATGCTTATCGAGGCCAGCGCGCCCTCTTCGACGAAGAACGCGTTGACGGCCTTGCCAAGCGCCAGACGCTCTTCGTACTCCTTGACCCGCTTGCTCCGGTCAGCGCGCGCGTCCTTCGGCACGGTGAATTCCTGAAGCCCTTCCAGCGAGGTCGCATCATGGCGGTGCGAATCGGGCTCCGTGCCGCGCTTGTACGCACGCGCGTCGCCCAGCAGCAGGATCTTTCCGCGCAGCTTGCCGCGGTACTTGTCCAGGTCGGCGAGTTTCTTGATCTCCACCTGCACCAGTTCGCCTTCCACCATGCCCGGGGTCCCCGGTGTCCATGCTTTGGGCAGGGCATGCAGTGGCTGCGCACGTTCGCCTCGGGACGCATCGCCCAAGAGCAGCACGCTGGAGGAAGTGAACTCCCAGCCACGGCCAAAATCAGCGAAGGCCTCGTCATGGACGTTGACCAGTCCCCATTCGGTGAACTTGCCGCGCGTCCACGCGTTGGCGCGCGCCATCGCGGGCGAGTTGGTCAGCCGCGCACCGATCGATTCAGTGAGATGACTGAAGGTGTCCATCACCTCTGATTGATGGAAGGCCTGCTGGCGGATCTTGCCCACCATCTCCAGGTCCACCGGTTCACGCTGCTGCGCACCGGCCTGCCCCCCGACCGCCAGCGCAAGCGCCAGCACACCCCACTTCATCATCGAAACGTCCCCATGGCACTGGCCCGAATGGCCAGGATCCGAGTCTAGCCAGCCACGGTGCGGACACCGTGGCCCATGAGTCATGGCATCGTCACACGGCGCGCAGCACTGCACGCTGCAACGCGGGCTGCAACTGGCCAGGCCAGTCGCGGTCATTGGCCACCTGGGCGGCGGCGCGGCTGCCCTCCAGGGCGGGCACATCCAGCGTGGCCAATGCCCAGCGCTGCGCCGGGCCCGCCGCCGCCAGCACGCCGTCGTCCGGGAAGCCCGCATCCATCGGCGCAAACAACGCCGCCTCACCCGTGTTGACGTCCAGGGCAGGACTCCAGCGCGCTTCACCGGCGGTCACCGCCTGGGCAACGAAGAAACGGTTTTCCAGCGCCCGGGCCAGGCAGCCCACCCGCACGCGGGTCGCGCCGGCGGCGGTATCGGTGCAACTGGGCACCAACAGCAGGCGCGCACCCGCCTCCGCCTGCGCACGCACCGGCAGCGGGAACTCGCTGTCGTAGCAGATCGCGATGCCGCAGCGCACGCCATCGACATCGAACACCGCCAGTGCGTCACCGGCCTCGATCACCCCGGTACGTTTCTCGAACGCGGTCAGTTGCAGCTTGTCCTGCCAGACATGGCGGCCATCGGGACTGAACAGGTCACTGCGATTGCGGTAACGCCCCGCCGTGGCCTGCAGCAGGAAGCTGCCAGCGACGATGTGCAGGTCGAGCTCACGTGCCAACGCTGCATAAAGGTCGATCCACGCCGGGCGATGCGCCTGGATGGCCGCCAGCGAGGCCAGCAGGTCGGCGGAGATCGCAGTACTGAAGGTTGCCGCCAGTTCCAGCGACAGGTACTCGGGCAGCACGGCGATGCGCGCACCCGCGGCGGCCGCTTCGCCCAGCCAGGCGCGCTGCTTGGCGGCGAATGCCTGGAAATCAGCCGGCGCATCGATGCTGTAACAGGCCGCGGCGACCTTCATGCGGCCGGCTCCAGCTCGCGGGTCCAGAACGTGAGCTGGTGTTCGACCGGGCCAACGTCCAGCTCCTGCCAACGCAGTTGCACGCTCAGCCCGGGCTGGCGGGTGTAACCGCGCTTGTGCCAGAACACATCGTTGTCACGGTGCCCCGCCGGGCGACGGGGATCAGCGGGATCGCGATCCACCGCGCAGAAGGCGGTGCTGCTGAACCGGCGCAGCGAACGCGCATGGGCTTCGCGGGCGTCGAAGAACGCATGACCCAGGCCCTGCCCGCGCCATTCCGGCAGCAGCACCGACTCGCCGAAGTAGAACACCGCGTCCGGATCACGCCCGGCCTGCTCGAACGGCAGGCGGAACTCGGTGCCATCGTCGGCCAGCGGCAGACCGGTGGCCGCCCCCACGACCTGGCCATCGGCACAGGCCAGTACGAACACACTGTCCGGTGATTCGGCATAGGCGCGCAGGTAGCCGCCTTCATAGCCAGGGTTGCCCTCGTACAGATAGGGCCAGGCGGCGAACACCCGGCTGCGCAGCCGGGCGACGTCGTGCAGATAGGGCAGCACCTGGGTGCCGCGTAGAACAAGCGTAGTGGCAGTCATCGCCACACTTTAACGTTGCCCCGGGCCCACTGCACGGGCCCGGCGGCATATCACTCAACGCGGGTCATTGCCTGGACCGCCATCGGCCCCCAGCGCATACCAGTCCACCCGGCGGGTCACCCACATGGACGCGGCGAGGATCGAGAACAGCAGCAACGATCCCATCAGCAGCGCGTTCTCCTCCGAAACCAGCAAGCCGTACAAGGCGCCGTACAGCACGGTCAACATGGCGGCAAAGCCGAGTCCTCGCTGCCAGTGTTTCAGCACATGGGCCAGGTACACCGCCTGCAACCCGATGCAGGCCAGGGCCGAGACGAGGTAGGCCTGCCAGAACGCAATGTGCTCGGACAGGCTGATCAGCAGCAGGAAGAAGACCGCCAAGCCCAGACCGACCATCACGTACTGCAGCGGGTGGATGCGCAGCTTGCGGACCAGTTCAAACAGAAGGAAACCCGTGAACGTCAGCAGCACGAACAGCACGCCGTACTTGGACGCGCGGTCTGCCTGGGTGTAGACATCAACGGGGTTGATCAGCGCTACCTGCACGGCCTCTGCCGCCTGGCCCCCTTCGCGCAATTGCCGCTGGGCGCTGGAGGCCAGCGAAGACACCGCCCAGCTGGCCTTGAATCCCGTGCTGTCGGTGCTGCGCTCGTTGGGCAGGAAGGCGCCGGAGAAGGAAGGATGCGGCCAACGCGCGTCCAGGCTGATCTGATTGTCATCGCCGACCGGCACGACAGACAGGGCGCGTGTCCCGTTGACCTGCAGGTCCAGCACCACGTCGCTGGCGGCGAGCGTGCCACCTTGCGCATCCACCAGGCCGGTCACCGGCGCGTGCAGCCCAGGGCCCAACGTGCTGGCACGGCCGACACCGGGTCGCAGGAGCAGTGGTCGTCCGTCCACGCGCAGGCCTGGGCTGCCCACCACGCCACGGACATCACTGACGCCCAGCGCCAGATAGGGGGTGCCGTAGCGTCGGCCCGCCGTGACCGGGTAGTCATCGGCATTGAAATGCGCACGCAACTGCCCCTGCCAGCGATAAACGGGAATCCGGAACAGCCCGATCCGCCGCTCATCCGGCACCAGCGTGCCACGCACTTCCAGGCGGCTCGGCATCTGCAGCCAATGTCCTTGGCTGACCTTGACATCCGTGTGCCGCACGCCAGCAGCATCGGTGGTTTCCACCGTGCGTTGTTCCGTCCATGGCACCACCCGCACCGGGCCCGTCAGCGTCTGCTCACCGGCCCAGCTGCCGGCGACCCGGGCGTAGGCCTGTTCACGGTAATCCTTGCGATCTTCGATCACGCCGCGGGTCAGCGACAGGGGCACCAGCAGGAGCAGGACCAGTGCGCCCATGGTGACGAAACGCAGGAGCATCTTCAGGGATTTCATCAGCCAGCCTCGTGTGAGAAGGCTGCAGGGTCGCTGCCGCGGGTGTGCCCAGTTTGAGCGCTGGTTGAAGCGAAGGTGAAGTCAGGGTGCCGTCGCGGCGCCGTCCACCGGCAACCACAGGCGTGCAACGGTCCCGCCGCCCATTCCCGGCATCAAATCGATGCTTCCACCATGCAGGCGGGCGACCTCACGGACGAAGGGCAGCCCCAACCCGGAACTGCGCCGCCCGGTTGCCGGCCGCGGCAGCGAGTAGAAGCGCTCGAATACCCGCGCGCGCGCGTATTCCGGGATACCCGCGCCTTCATCGCGCACTTCCAGCGCCACGCCGCGCGCATCGGCGACGGCGTGCAGCGTCACCATCGCCCCCGGCGGCGAGAACGCAATCGCGTTGTCCAGCAGGTTCTGCAGGGCCTGCCGCAGCAGGTAGGCATCGCCCTGCACCTGCATGCCCTGCGGCGCGGACGAGGACAGCTGCACGGCCGCCGACCGGGCCTGTACCGCGCTGCCGGCCAGCACATCGTGCAGCAGTCCGGCCACGGCCACCGGGCGACGTTCCTGCAGCCAGCCGTGCTGTTCCACTTCAGCCAGCGCCAACAGGGTGTCAATCGTGTGCGTGAGCCGATGCTGCTGCTCTACGATACTGCGCGCGAAGCGCTGCCGCTCGACCTCCGGCAAGGGTTCCTGCAGCAGTTCGGCGGCGCCGCGGATGGCGGCCAGCGGGCTCTTCATTTCATGGGTGAGCGACTGTACGTACTGCTCCACGTACGCCTTGCCTTCCAGCTTGCGCCGCATGTCCTCCACGGCCCGGCCGAGATCGCCGATCTCGTCCCGACGCGGCTTCGGCGGCGGCACCGGACGGCCCGCGCTGACCGCCTGGGCGTAGTGGTTCAGGCGACGGATGCCGATGGTCAGCCACAGGGTGATCAGCACGCCGATCAATGCCGACAGGCCGATCAACCAGCTGCCACGGAGCATGATCTGGCGCTGGCTGGCGACAATGAAGGGGTCGATGCTGCGGTTGGGCTGGGACAGGCTGAGCACGCCGATCAGCGTGCGCCCATCGGCTGGGTCGACGACCGGCGCCGCCACGTGCATCACCGTGCCGCGTTCAGGCTGCCCCGGGAATTCCGCACTGGAACGTGCGCCGTACTCGCCGCGCAGGGTGCGGTAGACATCGTTCCAGCGTGAGTTGTCACGCCCGACATCGCGCCCGCTCGAGTCGTACACCACGATCCCTCGCGCATCGGTGATGGTGACCCGGTAATCGAGTGTCCTTTTTGGAAACCGCCACACCATCGCCTTCGGATCACGTCGTTGCGCGCGCGACAGTGCCCGGGCAAACCGGCCCTGCGCCAGGGTGCCGGCCTTGAGGTCGGCGGCGGCCAGTTCGGCCAGCATGTTGGCGGTGTCCACCAGCGTCGACTCCATGGCCTGGCGTACACCGGGCTTCACCTCATCGACGAACACCCGCATGACGAAAAACGCCGCCAGGCCGACGATCAGGAAAAACCCTAGCAGGAGCTTCAGGCCCAAGCGCATCAGGGCACCAGCGCGTAGCCCAGCCCGCGGTGGGTGCGGATGGGATCGTCCACCGCACCGGCCGCCCGCAGTTTTCCACGCAGCGTTTTGACATGGGTGTCGACGGTGCGGTCGAGGCTGTGCACATCGGCGTCCCAGCCGCGGTCCATCAGCTGGGCACGACTGAGGATCGCCCCGGGACGCTGCAGCAGGGCCGCCAGGAGCCCGTATTCGTAGCGCGTCAGGTCCAGCAGCGCGCCGGCGTAACGGATACGATGGCCCTCTTCATCGATGGCGAACGCGCCGTACACCCGCCAGGCCGAGGCGCCTGCCACGGTTTGTCCGCCCTCGCCAGCAGGCACATGACGCCGCAGGCGGGCCCGCACCCGGGCCACCAGTTCACGCGGCGAAAAGGGCTTGGCCACATAGTCATCGGCCCCCAGCTCCAGGCCCAGCACCCGGTCGACTTCGTCACTGCGGGCGGTGAGCAGGATCACCGGCAGTGCGGCCACGGCAGGGTCACTGGCCGCCCGCAGCCGCCTGCAGACCTCAAATCCACTCAGGTCGGGCAAGCCGACATCGAGCACCAGCAGCGCCACATCGCCTTGGGCGGCACGCTGCAAGGCCTCCAGCCCCAGCAGGCAATGTTCGGCCGGGTAGCCTTCGCTGCGCAGTGCATACAGCACCGTATCGGCGATGGCCGCTTCATCTTCCACGACAAGGATGCAGGCTTGGGCTCGGTCCATGCGGCGCAGCATAGCGGCTGCCGGGCCAGCGCCGTACACTGCGCGGCATGAACTACCGCCACGCCTTCCATGCCGGCAACCATGCCGATGTCCTCAAGCACATCGTGCAGCTTGCCCTGATCGACACCTTCAAGCGCAAGGACAGCCCGTTCTTCGTGCTTGATACCCACGGTGGCCGCGGTCGCTACCTGCTGGCCAGCGAAGAAAGCCAGAAGACCCTCGAAGCGGAAGACGGGGTGATGCGGCTGATGGCCCAGCCCAAGCTGCCGCAGGTGGTGGAGCGTTACCTCAAGGCGGTGCAGGCCGACAACCCGGTCGGTGCCATGGTCACCTACCCCGGCTCGCCGCTGCTCACCGCGCAGGCGCTGCGCGCGCAGGACCGGATGGCCGCCTGTGAACTGCAGCCTGACGAAGCAGCGGCGCTGAAGGCCCTGTTCGCGCAGGACCCGCGGGTCAACGTACACGCCGGCGATGGCTACCAGCTGCTGCGCGCGGTACTGCCACCCAAGGTCAACGGCACCAGGATCGGCCGTGGCCTGGTCCTGATCGATCCGCCTTACGAGGTGCAGGATGCCGAGTATCCCAGGATCCTCGCCGCACTGGCCGAAACCCTGCAGCGTTGGCCCCAGGCCACCTGTGCGGTCTGGTTCCCGATCAAGCAGCGCCGCACCATCCTGCACTTCCTGCGCAAGGCGACCGCCCTGCCCGTGAAGACCGCCATGACCATCGAGTTCCTGGTCCGGCCGGACGAGTCGCCGCTGCGCCTCAATGGCAGTGGCATGCTGCTGCTCAACGCCCCGTGGCAGTTCGACCGCGAGATCGGGCCGGCACTGCCCGCCCTGCGTCAGTACCTGGGGGAACCCGGTGCGACCACGCGCCTGGATTGGCTCAAGGCCCCGACCTGAGCCCCAGCCCGGTGTGAACCTCCCGTTCACGGAAGCCTGTGACGGGAATGCCACAATCCGATGACCACCAAGGAAACCCCAGGTATGGCTACCCGTAACCGTATGCCGCCGTGGCACGAGATCTTCAAGGCCCCCAGCGGCCATGAACTGCTGATCCGTCCGATCCGCCCGGAAGATGGGGCCCCGCTGCAGGCGGCTTTCAGCCTGTTCGGTCCCGAAGAGATACGCGATCGTTTCCTGCATGCGGTGACCGAGCTTTCGCCGGACACCACGCAGCGGCTGACCCATCCCAACCCGAAAAGTGAAATTACCCTGGTGGCGGCCGAATCGCTGCCGGCCGGCGAAGCGGTGGTCGGTGCGGTGGCACGGGCGTCGATCGTCGCCGGTACCCGCGAAGCGGAGTACGCGATCCTGGTCAGCCGCTTCCTGATCGGTCAGGGCCTGGGCCGGCAGCTGATGCGCAAACTGGTCAAATGGGCACGCGGCAAGTACCTGGACCGGCTCTACGGCGATGTCGCCGAAGAGAACGTGCCGATGCAGCAGCTGGCCGCTTCGCTCGGGTTCAAGCCCGTGGCGCACCCGCAGGGCACGCCCGGTCTGGTGCGGATGGTGCTGGAGCTGGATGCCTGACTCGGGCTGGTCGGCGCTTCTGTTACCATCGTCGGCCAATGTCGCGCTCTCTTTTCCCCGCTCCGCCGCTGCCGCGCTCCGGCCAGCTCCGCGCCTGGTGGCGCGCTCCCGCCTCGGCAACCGCGCTGGCGTGGCACCTCGCCCGTGCGGCAGAGGTCCACGAAGGCCCGCTGCTGGTCATCGCCCGTGACAATCACGGTGCAAACCAGCTGGAAGGCGATCTACGCACCCTGCTCGGCGATGACCCCGGCCTGCCCATCGTCGCGTTTCCCGACTGGGAAACCCTGCCCTACGACCGTTTCAGCCCGCACCCGGACATCGTCTCCCAGCGCCTGTCGGCCCTGCACCGCCTGCCCGCGCTGAAGCGTGGGCTGGTGGTGGTGCCGGTACAGACCCTGCTGCAGCAGCTGGCCCCGCGCCAGTACGTGATTGGCGGCAGCTTCGATCTGGCCGTCGGCCAACGACTGGACCTGGACGCCGAGAAACGCCGTCTGGAAAGCGCCGGCTACCGCAACGTGCCGCAGGTCATGGATCCGGGCGATTTCGCCGTCCGTGGCGGCCTGCTCGACGTCTTCCCGATGGGCGCCGATGCCCCGCTGCGGGTGGAACTGCTGGACGAGGATATCGACTCGATCCGCGCCTTCGACCCGGAAACCCAGCGTTCGCTGGACAAGGTGTCCGCGGTGCACATGCTGCCCGGCCGTGAAGTGCCGATGGACGATGCAAGCATTGCCAAGGTGCTCGACAGCCTGCGTGAACGTTTCGACCTGGATACGCGGCGCAGCGCGCTGTACCAGGACCTGAAGTCGCGCCTGGCCCCGGCTGGCATCGAGTATTACCTGCCGTTGTTCTTCGACCGCACTGACACCCTGTTCGACTACCTGCCCGCTGGCGCCCTGCCGGTGGTTGTGCCCGGCGTGGCCGAGGCTGCCGACGTGTTCTGGCAACAGACAGCCCAGCGCTACGAGCAGCGCCGGCACGACGTGGAACGGCCGCTGCTGGCACCGGACCAGTTGTACATGGCGCCGGACCTGCTGCGCGAGAAGCTCAACAGCCTGCCCCGGGTGGAAGTGTGGGCCCGCGATCACGCCCGCATCGAGGACGCCCACGCGCTGGGTGACCAGGCCGTGCCGCCACTGCCGGTCGCCGCACGCGACGCCCCGGCCGGCCAGGCCCTGAGCACCTTCCTGGGTAGCTACCCGGGGCGCGTGCTGATAGCCGCTGATTCGGCCGGCCGGCGCGAAGCGCTGCTGGAGGTGCTGCAAGCCGCCGCGCTCAAGCCGCCGGTCGTCGCCGATCTGCCGTCCTTCCTGGCCAGCGATGCACGATTTGCCATCACTGTGGCCCCCCTGGATGACGGCTTCGCACTGGATGCCCCGCACATCGCGGTGCTGACCGAACGCCAGCTGTTCCCTGAGCGGGCCGGGCAACAGCGCCGCGTGCGACGCGCCGGACGCGAGCCGGAAGCGATCATCCGTGATCTGGGTGAACTGACCGAAGGTGCGCCGATCGTCCACGAAGACCATGGCGTGGGCCGCTACCGCGGCCTGATCGCGATGGATGTGGGCGGAATGCCCGGCGAGTTCCTGGACATCGAGTACGCCAAGGGCGACCGCCTGTACGTGCCGGTCGCCCAGTTGCACCTGATCAGCCGCTACAGCGGCGCTTCGGCCGAAACCGCGCCGCTGCACTCGCTGGGCGGGGAACAATGGACCAAGGCCAAGCGCAAGGCCGCCGAGAAAGTCCGTGACGTAGCAGCCGAATTGCTGGAAATCCAGGCCCGTCGCCAAGCCCGTGCCGGTCTGGCACTGGACGTGGACCGGGCGATGTATGAACCCTTCGCCGCCGGTTTCCCGTTCGAGGAAACCCCGGACCAGCTGGCCGCCATCGACGCCACGCTGCGCGACCTGGCCAGCAGCCAACCGATGGACCGCGTGGTCTGCGGCGACGTGGGCTTCGGCAAGACCGAAGTGGCGGTGCGCGCAGCGTTTGCCGCGGCCAGCGCCGGCAAGCAGGTCGCCGTCCTGGTGCCCACCACCCTGCTCGCCGAACAGCATTACCGCAACTTCCGCGACCGCTTCGCCGATTACCCGATGAAGGTGGAAGTGCTGTCGCGCTTCAAGACCAGCAAGGAAATCAAAGCCGAACTGGAAAAGGTCGCCGCAGGGACGGTCGATGTCATCGTCGGCACGCACCGCCTGCTGCAGCCGGACGTCAAGTTCCGTGATCTGGGCCTGGTGATCGTCGATGAGGAACAGCGCTTCGGCGTGCGCCAGAAAGAGGCGCTGAAGGCGATGCGCGCGAACGTGCACCTGCTGACCCTGACCGCCACGCCGATCCCGCGCACGCTGAACATGGCCATGGCCGGGCTGCGCGATCTGTCCATCATCGCCACCCCGCCGCCGAACCGGCTGGCGGTACAGACATTCATCACCCAATGGGATGATGCCCTGCTCCGCGAGGCCTTCCAGCGCGAACTCTCCCGTGGTGGCCAGCTGTATTTCCTGCACAACGACGTGGAAAGCATCGGCCGCATGCAGCGCGAGTTGACCGAGCTGGTACCCGAGGCGCGCATCGGCGTAGCGCATGGACAGATGCCGGAACGCGAGCTGGAAAAGGTGATGCTGGACTTCCAGAAGCAGCGCTTCAACGTACTGCTGTCGACCACGATCATCGAATCGGGCATCGACATTCCCAACGCCAATACCATCATCATCAACCGCGCCGACCGCTTCGGTTTGGCCCAGTTGCACCAGTTGCGTGGTCGCGTCGGTCGCTCCCACCACCGTGCCTATGCCTATCTGGTCGCACCTGATCGCCGCTCCATCACCCCGGATGCAGAGAAGCGCCTGGAAGCGATCGCGTCGATGGATGAGCTGGGCGCAGGCTTCACCCTGGCCACCCACGATCTGGAAATCCGTGGTGCCGGTGAGCTGCTGGGCGAAGACCAGAGCGGGCAGATGGCCGAAGTCGGGTTCAGCCTGTACACCGAACTGCTCGAACGCGCAGTGCGCAGCATCCGCCAGGGCAAGCTGCCGGACCTGGACAGCGGTGAAGAGGTACGCGGTGCAGAGGTGGAGCTGCATGTGCCCGCATTGATCCCGGACGACTACCTGCCGGACGTGCATACGCGCCTGACCCTGTACAAGCGTATTTCCAGTGCACGCGACAGCGCCCTGCTGCGCGAGCTCCAGGTGGAGATGATCGACCGCTTCGGGCTGCTGCCTGATCCGGCCAAGCACTTGTTCGCCATTGCCGAGCTGAAGCTGCAGGCCAATGCGCTCGGCATCCGCAAGCTGGAACTGGGGGAGGCGGGCGGCCGTATCGTGTTCGAAGCCAAGCCGGACATCGATCCCATGGCGGTCATCCAGCTCATCCAGAAGCAATCGAACCTGTACAGCATGGATGGGCCCGACAAGCTGCGCATCAAACATCCGCTGCCATTGCCCGAAGACCGTTTCAACGCCGCCAGGGCACTGTTGACGACGTTGGCCCCCTCGCGCTGAGGTGACCTCAGCGGCAGTGATCCAGGGCCTGCAGGATATCGGCGACGATATCCTGCGGGTGCTCAAGTCCGACGGACAGACGGACCAGGCCAGCAGGTACTTCGATTGCATCCAGTGCATCGGCCTGCGCGAACACCCCGCCGTAATGATAGACACTGCTCGCCGGATTGCCGAAGGTGGCCACGGTGTGGATGTCGTGCAGCGCATCGACAAAGCGACCGGCCTGCAAGGCGTCCTCGAACAGAAACGCCATCAGTCCCGTGTGCAGCCAACGGGACACGCCGTTACGGCGCGCATGGGGTCCTGTCCACGCGCCACGCCAGGCAAGCCATGGATGCTGACGGTTCAGCATGCGGCCTACATGACGTGCATTGGCAGCATGCTGACGCAGGCGGGCCACCAACGAGTGCAGGCTGCGCAACAGCAGCCAGGCCGCGAAAGGGTCCAAGCCCTGGCCGCTGCAGGCCCGCCACGTCTCCAGCAATTCGAACAGCCGACGATCGTGGGTTGCCACCATTCCGCCGATCACGTCGCCATGGCCGCCCATGTGCTTGCTCAGCGACAGCACGCTGATATGCGCGCCCAACGCCAGCACATCCTGTCCCAGGGGGGTCAGTACCGTATTGTCCACGACCAGCAGAATGCCGCGTGCCCGACAGCGGGTCGCCAATCGGACCAGATCCACATCGACCAGACCGGGATTGGATGGACTTTCAACGAACACCATCCGCGTGCTGGCCGTGCAGGCCTCCATGAGCCGGTCGATCGTATTTCCGCTGACCGCGCTCACGCCGATACCGGCCATGCCTGCGATGTGCTGCAACACTTCACTGATCTCGTAGAACGCGCTGCGCAGGCAGACCACATGGTCGCCCGCGCGCAGCAGGGCCGAAAACACCAGCACACACGCCCCCATGCCACTGCTGGTGGTCAGGCAATGGGCGCCACCGTGCAGCGCCGACAAGGCCTGCTCCAGCGCGTGCACCGTCGGATTGCCATGCCGACGATAGGCCATGCGCTCGCCAGGGGGCGCATCCAGACTCTGACGCGCCAGCAGCGAAGACGAAAAGCGCATGGCTGTAGCCAGGTGCAGCGGATCACCCGCCAGTCCATCGGGCACGCGATCATCAGCGCCCCGTACGATCACCGTATGCGGCGAACGCCCTTGGCGGAGTGGCCGCCAAACGCCTTCTGATTCATCCATGACACGGCACCACGACACCCCCTAACGCTGCGATGGCAAAGCGCTCCATGCGCGGCATCACCGCACAGGCCAGTACGACATCCGATGGCTCCTCGCGCAGCAACCGCGTCCAGACCGGATGCCGCGCAAGGGCGCAGCGCCTCTCAAGTTCCGCAAGATGCTGTGACAGCGGTAACGGGGTTGGGTTGCCTGCGATGCTGCGAAAGTTCAGCGGCGCCGCTGTACTGCGCAGCGGGCGCAACTGCAGCGATGCCTGCAGGCGCGGCCAGGGCCCCAGGCGCCGCCGGCATGCCTCCCAGTGTCTGACGGCCGCCGGCTCGCCTTCAACGACTTTGTACTGCTGTACGAGCTCCTTGATCGCGCGTGCTACCGCATGGGCACCATGCAGAGAGGCACCCGAGCCAAGCACATGCAGCCCGGCCACGGTGCGCTCGGCACAGCGCGCCATGACCACCGGACAGGCGATGTCCGATGCTGCACTGTTCAACACGATCTCCGCGTCCAACGTGGATTCGGCCTCGACCAAGAGTGCTTTGAGCACGGGTGGCAGCGTGTCGCGGTCAATTTCATCTGGACAGCCGTGGTCACCGCGGTAGTAGATGCGTGCAATGTAGCTCCCGACAGCATGCCGTTCGATGACCTCACCCACTGCATGTATCAGCGCCTCCACGCCGTCTCCCCCCGCCGCAAGCCCGGTCCCGCAGGCGTAGCGACGTGCGCGTTTGTAATCGCAGCCGTCACCTGCGAGCGGCATGCGCCCGTAGGTGTAATCGATCAGGAAAGCGGGGTAGTCGAGCGGTGCGTGCCCTTGACTGTTGGCCTCGAAGTGAATGACGCCGATATCGGCGTCGGCGGGCGCTGATAGCAGCCGCAAGGGTAACGCTCCCTGCAAAGGCACCTGCGCCAGGGTTGCCGTGCAGGGGGCCAACGTCGTGAGCGCGCCAAGCGCCTGCGTGGCGACAAGGTGTTCGTAGGCTTCGTACTTGGCACCTACGCGTGCTTCGTGGGAATAGCCCTTCCCACAACCGACGCGATCGCCCTGCCAATGTGTGTCCCCGACCAAGGTAACGACGGTACTGGAAAGCGGGCTGCCATGACAGGCGATTGCAGGCTCCAGTCCCGCCGCTTGGAACCATTGATCAATACGGCACTCAGCCTGGTGCAGGGACACTGCGCGTTCTGGAATCATCGTCTTCGTTCCTTGGCGCGGCGATGCCCCCTCATCGCCGGTTCTACGTACAGCCGTCGGGATTTACGCTTCCAGACTGGCCTGTTCTTCAGCGCTCAGCAGGATTTCCGCCTCTTCGCCGGCTTCGGCCGGGGCATCGACGGCGTCTTCACTGATGTACATGCAGCACCACCGTCCCATATTCGTTCTCCTTCGTTGGTTGATGAAAATGCTGGTTTCTGGAACCAGCGCGATCATCGTTCACCAGCAAGCACGAAGCCGGATTGCTCCCTATCACAGTTCGGGCGCTCTACAATTTATTGGAACAGGAAGAGCACGCAGGCCTGAAAGTGATGACAACGAATAACGCTAGTGGCGCTGCATCTGCAGCGTCATCCTGCTCCATCGATGCACTGCGTCTGTCATTGCACCTGCGTGACGCTTATACCGGCAGCCATTGCGACCGTGTTGGCCGCCTGGGCGGCGCGCTTTGCCGGTTCATCGGACTGGATGATGCACAGATCGCCCACTTTGAATTGGCCGCGCGTTTTCACGACATCGGCAAGATCGGCACACCCGACGCCGTACTGCTGAGCCCGCACCGCCACGATGACACCGAGCAGGCGATCATGCGCGAGCATCCCGTGCATGGCGAGGCGATCTTCCTGGCTACTGGACGCGACGATGCGATCCAGGTGGCGCGCCTGATCCGCGCCCATCATGAGGCATTCGATGGTAGCGGCTATCCGGACGGACTGGGCGGCGAGACCATCCCCTTGGGGGCACGCATGTTGACCATCGTGGATGCCTATGATGCGATGACCAGCGACCGTCCGTACCGGCAGGCGATGCCGGCCGAGCACGCCATGCGCATCCTGCACGACAGCGCCGGCGGGCTGGTGGACCCTTACCTGCTGCGGCAGTTCCAGCAGATGCTGCAACGGGCACCCGAAGCGGCCTGAGCCCCGTCCAGCCATCGGCCGGGCATGGCCCGGCACGGTCAGCCCTTCAACCACATCGCGACAGCAAGAAACGCCGGGGATGACCCGGCGTTTCGATGAATCGCTTTACCAGATCACCACGCGCTGGTCCTCGGCACGCACCATCGGCTGGCCGGCCTTGCACTGGAACGCTGCAGCGAAGGACGGCATGTTCGACGGTGCGCCATTGGCGCGGAAGTTGGCCGGTGCATGCGGATCTGTATTCAGGCGCACGCGCAGCTCGCCATCGGTGAAGTTGCGGCGCCACACCGTCGCCCAGTTCATGAAGAAGCGCTGGTCCTGGCTGTAGCCATCCACTTCGGTGTTCTTGTCCGGGTCTTCCTTCAGGGCCATCTGCAGCGCGTCATACGCCACGGTCAGGCCACCCAGGTCACCGATGTTCTCACCCAGCGTCAGCTTGCCCTTCACGTGCACGCCCGGCAGGGATTCGTAGCCGTCGAACTGGGCGACCAGCTTGTCGGTACGTTCGGTGAATGCCTTGCGATCAGCATCCGTCCACCAGTTGTCGAAATTGCCATTGGCGGCGAACTGACTACCGGAATCATCGTAGCCGTGCATCATCTCGTGGCCGATCACCGCGCCGATGCCACCGTAGTTCAGCGCCGGATCGGCCTTGGCGTCGAAGAACGGCGGCTGCAGGATCGCGGCCGGGAACACGATCTCGTTCTTGGTCGCGTTGTAATACGCGTTGACCGTCTGCGGGCTCATGCCCCACTCGGTGCGGTCCACCGGCTTGCCGATCTTGTCCAGCACATAGCGGTAGTTGAACGCCCGTGCGGCCTGCACATTGGCCAGGTAGCTGTCGGCGCTGGTCTGCAGGCCGGCCCAGTCACGCCACTTGTCCGGATAACCGATCTTCGGGGTGAAGCTGGCCCACTTCTCGATGGCCTTCTTCTTGGTTTCTTCCCCCATCCAGTCCAGCGTTTCCAGGCGTGCCTTCAAGGCGACCGACAGGTTTTCCACCAGGTGCTGCATCTGCTCCTTGGACTCGGCCGGGAACACCGCATCCACGTACAACTGGCCGAGCGCCTCGCCCATGCCGCCGTTGACCGAATCGAGCACGCGCTTCCAGCGCGGCTGCATTTCCTGCTGGCCACGCAGGGTCTTGCCGAAGAAGTCGAAGTTGGCTTTTTCGAAGGCGCTGCTGAGGTAAGGCGCGGCGTCATCCAGGGTGTGGAAGCGCAGGTAGGCCTGCCAGGTGCTGGCCGGCACGTCCACCAGCATTTTGTCCACTTCGCTGAAGAAGCCCGGCTGGGCCAGCGAGAACTTCTGCGCTGCCGGCACCTTGAGGGTGTCAAACAGCGCCGTCCAGCTGAAGTTCGGGGTCAGCTTGTCCGCCTCGGCGGCGCTGACCGGGTTGTAACGCTTGGCGGGGTCACGCAGTTCGATGCGCGACAGCGACGCCTTGGCCAGACGGGTTTCGAACGCCAGCACGGCCTTGGCCTGCGCCTCGGCGTCGGCCTGGGCCACGCCGGACAGGGTCAGCAACTGCGCGATGTAAGCGACGTAGGCATCGCGGATGCTGGCCTGCGATTCGTCGAAGTAATAGCCCTTTTCCGGCAGGCCCAGGCCGCCCTGGCCAACGTAGGCGATGACGTTGGCCGAATCCTTGTAATCGGCATTGGCAAACAGCGAGAACAGCACGCCCTGCCCCTGCGCCTGGCTGTCGCGCAGATACCGGGTGATGGCAGCGGTATCGGCCAATCCGGCGATCTTGTCCAGTTGCGGCTGCAGCGGCGCGATGCCGGCGGCTTCGATCTTGGCTTCGTCGTTGCCGGTGTTCCAGATATCGCCGATCTTGGCTTCCACCGAACCCGGCTTGGCGCTGCCCGCGGCGGCCTGCTGGACCAGCGCGTGCTGCACTTCCAGCGAACGTTCACGCAGGATTTCGAAGCTGCCCCAGGTTGTCTGGTCGCCCGGTACCGGATTGGCCGCCAGCCACTTGCTGTTGACGAAGCCATTGAGGTCGGTGCAGGCGGAAATCGCACTGTCCAGGTCAGCGCTGTCGAGGCTGATCAACGCGGTCTTGATCTGCGACTGATCGAAGGCCGGCTTGGCCTCGGCAGCGGTCGGCGCAGCCGCGGTTTCGGTCTTGCCGCAGGCGGCCAGCGAGGCGGCGATGGCGACGGTCAGGCCCAGCGGGGCCAAGGTGCGGAACTTCATGGGACTCTCCGGCAGGTAATCGTCCAGCCTAGCGTCCATGGGCGCGGCAAGGACCGGCCAAAGGTCACGGCCGGTCCTTGCCCGATGGGTGGTCACCCACCAGGGGCGCGGGTCGCCTGCTGCCGTTACTTCGCCTTGCCCTGGTTGGCTACCGCCTCGGCGGCCTTCTTCGCCGCTTCAGGGTCGCCCAGATAGCGGAACGACTGCACCGCCAGGTCGTCATCCAGCTCGAACAGCAACGGAATACCAGTGGGGATGTTCAGCTCCAGGATCGCTTCCCGGGAAACGTTGTTGAGGTACTTGTACAGCGCGCGCAGTGAGTTGCCGTGGGCAGTCACCAGCACCGTGCGACCGGCCTTGAGCTGCGGCGCGATGGCGTCGTGCCAGTACGGCAGCACGCGGTCCAGGGTGGTTGCCAGCGACTCGGTACCCGGCAGCGCATTGCGGTCCAGGCCGGCATAGCGACGGTCATGGATGGGATGGCCCGGATCGGCCAGTTCCATCGGCGGCGGCGGGATGTCGTAGGAACGGCGCCACACCTTTACCTGCTCCTCGCCGTGCTTGGCCGCGGTTTCGGCTTTGTCCAGGCCCTGCAGGCCGCCGTAGTGGCGCTCGTTGAGACGCCAGGTCTTGGCGACCGGAATCCAGTCCTGGCCCAGCTCACCCAGTGCGCCCTGCAGCGTGTGGATCGCACGCTTGAGCACCGAGGTGTGGGCGACGTCGAACTGCAGGCCCTCCTCGCGCATCAGCCGGCCCGCGGCGGCCGCTTCCTGGCGCCCCTGGTCGGTGAGGTCCACGTCCACCCAGCCGGTGAAGCGGTTGTCCAGATTCCACTGGCTCTGGCCGTGGCGCAACAGTACGAGTTTACGGGTCACTGCAGGGTCTCCAACAAGGGGAAGGCAGGCCCGCATTGTAGCCTGCCCGCTCGCCGCTACGCGGCCAGCAGCTGTCCGGCGGCAGACTTCAGCGATGGACGTGCCCGTGATGACCGTGCGCATCCGCGTGGTCATGGTCATGATCGTGCGCGCGTGTAGCGGACGCGCCCTGTGTCGGCCCCACGGCACAGGCATCCCCGCAGTGGACGGCCTCCAACTGCAGCGTCACGTGGTCGATGCCGTGGCGTTCGTGCAACGCATCGGCCAGCCGCCGCCGCAGGGCATCGGCATCGTCGCCCTGGGCCACCACCACATGCGCGCTCAGTGCCGGCGTGCTGGACGCCAGCGCCCACACGTGCAGGTCGTGCACGTCCAGTACACCCGTGGTGCTGCACAGCGTCGCACGCACGTCCGCCAGCACGATGCCCTTGGGCACGCCCTCCAGCAGCACGTTGATGGCCTCGCGCATCAGCGTCCAGGTCCGTGGCAGCACCCACAGGCCGATCAGCACCGCCAGGATCGGGTCGATCACCTTCCAGCCGGTCCAACGGATCAGCAGCGCACCGATGATCACCGCCACCGAACCGAGCATGTCGGCCCAGACTTCCAGATAGGCGCCTTTCACGTTGAGGCTCTCACCACTGCCTGCCTTGAGCAGGCGCATGGCAATCAGGTTCACCAGCAGGCCGATGGCGGCGATCACCAGCATGCCGGTGGAGGCGATGTCCTGCGGCTGGCGGAAGCGTGCGATGGCTTCCCAGAGGATGTAGCCGGCGACCACGAACAACATGCCGCCATTGAACATCGCTCCCAGTGCTTCCAGCCGCGCATAGCCGTAGGTGCGACGTGCGTCCGGCGGACGTCGGCTGAGCCGCACCGCCACCAGCGCGATCATCAGCGCCAGCGTATCGGTGGCCATGTGCGCGGCATCGGACAACAGGGCCAGGCTGTTGGTGGCGAACGCGCCGATGATTTCCGCCAACAGGAACGCCGCGGTCAGGCCCAGCGCCCACCAAAGCGGTTTCTCGTGGCGGATTTCAGCAGGCAGGTGATCGTGGTCGTGTCCCATTGCAGCAATCCCGGTGAATTCCACGTCAGGCTACGTTTGATGGCGTTTGGACGCTATCACGTGATTTATAACATTGCAGATGTGCCCCGTCCCGCCGCAGCGCTTCCAGCCCGGCCGCGGCGTTAGACTGCACGCCGCCCACGCCATGGCATCGCCAAGGCAGCGGCCCCTTCCAGCCGCCCGCTGCATCGGCTCCAGTACACATACAAGGAATCACGTGGAAAGCAGCACCGTCGACAATCCGCAGCTGGATGAAGCCAGCCGTCCGCTGGCAGACGCCTGGCGCCACGCCCTGCTGCAGGCAGGCCCGGCGGCCACGTTGCTGCATGCTGCCGCCGAAGGCGCACCGGCCCCGTTGGCGCAGCGTTTCTACGAAGTGCTGCTCGATGATCCGCGCGCCAGCCGCTTCCTCTCCCACCATGTCGTCCAGCAGCGGCTGCAGCCGGCGATGCAGCGCTGGCTGGTACAGCTGCTCACCACCACGGCGTGCGACATCGAGCAGAGCGTGGCCGCGCAACGCATCGTCGGTGATGTGCACGCCCGTGTTGGTATTCCCGTCGACCTCGTTGCCCGGGGTGCGCGCGTACTCAAGCACGCGTTGTTCGTCCGCCTGCGCGATTTGGCGCCGGAGACCGATGCCGCATTCGCCGCCATCACCTGCCTCAGTACGGTGATGGACATTGCCCTGGAGGCGATGACCTTGGCCTATACGCATGCGCGCGAACGTTCTTCGCGCAACGACGCGGCCTATCGGCTGTTCTCGCTGGTCCAGAACGTGGGCGCCGAGCGCGAGCGACAGCGGGCGCTGTTGCTGGATTGGGAAAACGCCCTGCTCTATCGCCTGACCGGGCAGGCACCCACCGATGCCGATACACACTTGGCCACGTCGGAGTTCGGACTCTGGTTCACCCACAAGGGCATGCCCAGTTTTGGCGACAGCGGGGAAACGGCGCAGGTGCAGGCACACATCGTGGCGATCGACAGCGGCCTGGATGCACTGGCGGGCGCGGCGCCGGCCCAGGTAATGGCGGCCCTGCCGCGTGTGCGCGAGGACCTGGCGGCCATCCGCACGCTGATGACCCTGTTGTTCGAACGCCTGGGCGAACTCGATGCCGGCAGTGATTCGTTGACCAACCTGCTCAACCGGCGCTTCCTGCCCACGGTGCTCCGGCGGGAAATCGACCTGGCCAGCACCCATCGCAGCACATTCGCACTGCTGCTGCTGGACCTGGACCACTTCAAGGCGATCAACGACGGACACGGCCATGATGCCGGCGATCGCGCCCTGCAACACGTCGCCGCTTTGCTGGGGCAGAACACCCGTGGCAGTGACTATCTGTTCCGCTACGGCGGCGAAGAGTTCATCGTGGTGCTGGTCGCGGCCAGCCAGAGCCAGGCACGAATGATCGCCGAAGACCTGCGCCAGCAGATTGCCCAGTCACCGCTGCGGCTGGCCGATGGCACGGTGCTCGGCCTGACCGCCAGTATCGGTGTGGCCGGGCATGATGGCCATCCAGACTACCAACGCCTGCTGGCGCGCGCCGACGCGGCCATGTACGAGGCCAAGCGCGGCGGACGCAATCGCGTCGTGGAAGCAGGCCCGCCGCTTGCCGGGCGCCACGATCCGGCGCTGGCCCCGGTCTGAGGCCACCGTCCAGGCCCCGGGGCATCGCGGTTCAGCGGCCCGACCCCGGCGCACGCGCCCACCGCCGTCCTTGGCTTATCCCCGAAAGGACCAACAACAACACGATCTCCACGGCACCCGGCTCGCGTCCCTGCGCGCACCACGCAAGCAGCGCCACGCTGCCCACCAGCAATTGCGCCAGCCATGCGGTGAATCCAAGGTAATGCAGCCAGTGCGCCGGTCGATCCGTGTCCCCCCGCGGTGTCATTCCCCACCCGTGCGACTGATCCTGGAAATGCGCCAACCTCCGTGTGACGTGAACCTGCCGCTGTCCCCCCATAATGCAAACCGGACCCCGACCAACAGCGCGCGCGGACGCGAGCAGTGCCAATCACGGGCCTTGCCATAGGCCTTTGCGAAATCGTGCATGGGGCCACGCGTGGATCCAGCGCGGCCCTGCGAGCCCAGCGCGTCCGACGCCGGCTCATGGTGCTTGTGAGACATGGTGTTCCCCCGGTTTCAACGCAGCACGAATGCACTGCACACCATCAACCGGTAAAAGCGCGCGGCCCCTATCGTGCCTGCGCGATTTTCTTCCGTTCGCCCACGCCCGCCCGCTCCAGTCGTTGTTCCAGCACAGCCAGGCGCCGCAGGAACTCCGAATGCGGCGACAAAGGTTGCAGCAGAGGCCGTGCCCGCTCGACCTGCGCTGCAGCGGCAGCCACGTCGCCGTTGTCCAGCAGGGCCTCGGCCAAGGGAATGCGCCACTTCGCCGTCGCCGTCGAATCAGCCCCGTAGAATCGCTCGAAGGTTGCCACCGTTTTGCCCCACAACACCGCAGCCTCGGGTTCACCCAGGCGCTGGGCCAGCAGCGCCTGCTGCATCTGCTGGCGCAACGCCAGCGACGGCGTTGGCTGGGGGTGCTCGGCGACGAACGCCGCCAGCGCCTGGCGGGCCGCTTTCAACTGGCCGTCGCGGGTCAGCCACTCCAGTTCCACCAGTTGCAGCGCAACCAGCTGTTGTGATTCAGCTGGCAGGCTGCGCCGCCATACCTGGCCGACGCGACGCAGCAACGGCTCCGCTTCGACCGTGCGCCCGGAACGCAGCAGCAGGCGGGCCAACACCATTTCCACATCCAACGTATCGGCGTGGTCAATGCCCAGCACACGTTGATACGACTGCAGCGCCTGCCGGTACCGCTGCTCGGCCTGGCCATGATCCCCGCGCGCCTCTTCCATGATGCCCATGGCGTAGACCTTGCCCGCATAGGCCAGGCTGTCGCTGCCATCGACGCGCGCACTGGTGGCGAGCGCGGCAAGAAAATGCTGTTCGGACAGCGGATAGCGCCCCAGGTCCAGGTACTGCCCAGCGAGTTCGGCTTCGGCCGCGGCGGTATAGCTGCTCTCGGTGCCAAACAGGCGACGGGTCAGCGCGAAGGCGCGCTCGGCCAGGCGCATGGCCTCATCGCCACGCCCTTGCGCCAACGCGGTGTAGGACAGCGCGCGCAGCGCGCGTTGATACTCCAGCCCGCTGTTGAGCAGGGGATCGCTGGCGGCGACCGCGAGTGCTTCGCGCAAGGCCTGCTCGGAGCGCTCCAGCTGGCCCCTGCTGCGATACATGGCGCCAAGATTGCTCAAGGTCGCCATGAGTGCCGCCTCTGCCTGGCGCCCTTCCAGCGTCTGCGCCAGCGTGCGTGCACGCCCCAGCGAATCTTCCGCCTCGGTGTACTGTTCCATCGCCGCGTGCGCGCGTCCCAGCGCGTTGAGCGCACGCACGCGTACCAGCACGTCATCATGCTGATCCAGCAGGCGCAGGGCCTGGCGGACAAGACCGACGGCCTCGGCGTGACGATGGGCATCGATCATCTGCTGGGCAAGCGCCACCCGCACCGACGCGACTTCCGCCGCGGGCGCAGCCGCGGCGGCCAACGCTGCGTCTGCAGTGCGCAACAAGGATTCGGCTTCACGCGGCTGGCCAAGGTTCTGGTACGCGCGGCCCAAGGTGGCCTGCAACCGCGCGCGGACCAGCGGTGACGCGGTGAGGTCCTGCTCGATCCGTCGCGCACCCAGGTCCAGGACCTCCCGGGCGCTCATCGGACGATCACGGCGCAGGGCAGGATCTGCCGCATCGAAGGCAGCCACCAGGAAGTCGGCGATGCTGGCCGCTGCCTCGGCGCTGCTCTCGGCATCGCTGCGCGCCTGCGCGAGTCGTTGCACGAAGACGCCAGCCAGCACCACCAGCACACCGGCCAACACCGCCCCGCGCCACTGTCGGCGCAGGAACAAGCGAGCCCGGTGCAGGCGTTTGCTGCGCCGTGCCCGCACCGGACGATGACCCAGGAAGCGATCGAGGTCTTCAGCCAAGGCATCGGCCGAGGCATAGCGCTCCACCGCCGCCGCCGCACGGGCTTTATCGATGACGGCGCGCAGATCGCCCGGTACCCGCCCATCGGCTACGGCGGCCAGGACCAGTTCATCCAGCACCACGCCCAGGCTGTAGATATCGCCGGCCACCGTGGCCGTACGCCCGGCAAGCCGTTCAGGACTGGCATAGCGTGGGGTGGAGTAAGCGCCGGCCTCGGGCGCGGCATCGTCGTGCAGGCGGGCGATGCCGAAATCCAGCAGGACTGGTTCACCATCGCTGCGGACCAGCACATTGGCCGGCTTCAGATCGCAATGCACGACCCCTTGTGCATGCGCGGCCTGGACGGCCTTGCTGACCTGGATGAACAGGCGCAGCACCTGTTCCAGGCTGAGACCGCGGCTGCGGCACGCCGCGTCCAAGGGCTGGCCATCCACATATTCCATGACCAGGTAGGGCTGGCCCTGGTCGCCAACACCGACATCGTAGAGGTGGGCGATGTTGGGATGCTGCAGGTCGGCCAGGATCTGGCTCTCGGCCTGCAGTCGCTGCGCCAGCGCTGGGTCGAACGCGTGGCGGATCAGCTTGATCGCCACCTGGCGCCGATAGCGGGCATCGGCACGCTCGGCCAGGAACACCAGGCCCATGCCGCCGGTCGCCAGCAGCCGGCTCAGCCGCCACGGTCCCAGCCGCGTGCCCACTTCAACCACCGGTGCATCCAGGCCCGCGAACACTGCATCCAGTGATCGCTGCATGTCACCCAGCGCGACCGTCTGCGCCTGCAGCAGCGACAGTGTTTCTTCCACCAGGCGCGGGTCGGCGGTACGCGCCTGCAGTTGGCTGCGCCATTCCGCCTCCGGCAGTTCGCAGACTTCGTCGAAAAGTTCACGTACGGCGCGCCAATCCACGCCGCCGGTCACCAGCCTGCTCCCGAAC
Source organism: Stenotrophomonas sp. (assembly GCA_032007425.1). Lineage (GTDB taxonomy): Bacteria > Pseudomonadota > Gammaproteobacteria > Xanthomonadales > Xanthomonadaceae > Stenotrophomonas. Next base: position 29,852 of record DALZLW010000001.1, on the reverse strand, counting down.
CCAGGTGGCGCTTCAACCACGCCTTGGCAAAGCGCAGGTCACGGTCGACAGTGGGGATGGAGATACCCTTTGCCGCGGCGATTTCCTCGCGCCCCATGCCGCCGAAGTACATCCATTCCACCGCCGAAGCCGCGCGTGGGTCCACTGCTTCCAGCGCGCGCAACGCACTGTCCAGCGCCAGCACGTCAACTGCATCGTCTGATTGTGCCGGCTCCAGTTCCATGCGCGAGAGCGTGAGGTGGCGTTCATTGCCCCCCCGCTTGGCCGCCGCCATCGCCCGCGCGTGGTCGACCAGCACGCTGCGCATTTTCAGGGCCGCCAGCGAAAGAAAGTGCACACGGTCCTGATAACCCACCTCACGGTCGAGCATGCGCATCAGCGCTTCATTGACCAGCATGGTGGGCTGCAGCAGTCGCTCGTCACCGCCGCGCAGGCGCGCGGCAGCCATGCCACGCAACTGTCCGTACAACATCTGCAGCAACCGGTCGCGCGCAGCCAGATCCTTGCCCTGGCTCCACTGCCGCAGCAGGGTGGTGGCATCGTCGGCAGGCGGGTGGGCGGAAGCAGGCATTGCGGGCAGCAATCCAGGCACACGAGGGGAATAAGTGCGCGAGTATCGCCGATCCGCGGTGCCGACGGGAATGCCCGCCCCCCGTAGATGGTGCCGCCGGAGCGGTCAGCTGCCGCGATACGTGGTGTAGCTGAAGGGACTGCGCAGCAGCGGAACGCGGTGGTACGGCACGCTGCCATCCGCCCGGTTCACCACGGCCAGCTTCGAAGGGATGGACGACATGGCATGTTCCTGGTGGTGAGTGCGGGCCCCTGCCCGCCCCCAGCGCAGGGCGGTCAATCGGCCCCGTCCCAACCGGGCCCATCACGTCACTGAACGCGTTGACACGCCGCAGCAATTCCCCAACATGAACGCGAAGGTTTTGTAAAGTACCTGTGATAGGATTCACAAAAATACGTGCCGTGCTGACTCGCAAGATTTGATGCAATCCATTGTATTCAAATAGAAAACTTCCTTTTGCCAAGTAAAGGGGCGCCCGGAGACCCGCCCTTTTGCGCTGCACAAATCGAAGCCTTGCACGACAGCTGGCACGCCGTGACACCTTGGGGACACAGCGTGAACAGCCTTTCTCGCCGCCGTCGCGGCGGCTTTACTTTGATCGAACTGATGATCGTGGTGGCCATCATCGCCATCATTGCGGCCATTGCCCTGCCCCAATACCGCAACTACGTGCTGCGTTCAAAAGTGCGCGTCGCCCAGAGTGACCTGCTTTCGCTGTCGGCGAACGTCGAGAATTTCCGCCAACGCACCTTGGCGTATCCGTCGTCGCAGGCGCAGGCCGAGCGTGGCTGGAGCCCGGCATCGAAGTCGGCGGATTTCACCTTCAGCTACAGCACCCAGAGCGGCAACTACACCGTCAGCGCGACCGCCGGAGATGGCCTCGCCAAGGCCAAGGGCTGCCTGGTGAGCATCGATGGCAGCAACAACCGCACGGTCAACAGCGCCTGCAACACCGTTGGCGTGGACAGTTGGTAAGCGCGCGATGTCCGCCTACCACGCCCGTGGCGTCACCCTGATCGAGCTGATGATCGGCCTGGTCATCATGGTCCTGCTCATGTTGGCCGCCATGCCGTTCGGCATCGCCTGGACCGACAGCAACCGACAGCAGCAGGTGCGCAGTGAACTGGTGGAGGGCATGTCCCAGGCCCGCTCGATCGCCCTGCGCAATCCCGCCGGTCGCCGCGCGGGTGTGGCCGCGGCCACCCTCCGCCTGCGCTCGGGTGCGCTGGAAGTCGTCGTGCCGGGCAGTACCAGCCCCGTCTGGAGCAGCGCGGTGCGCAGTGGCACCACCTTCAAGCTCGCCACCCGGGACGGCTTTGCCAGCGCGACCGCGATGGCCAGCAGCGGCAATGCCGGTTTCGACTGCGTGAGCTTCGATCCACGCGGACTGCGCCTGCCGGGTGCCGACGGCTGCAGTGACACCACCTTGGGCCAGGACCGCATCGCGGTCGGCCTGTCCAGCCAGGACCCCTTGTATGTCGAGATGCTCTAGGCGCCACGGTAGCCGTCGCCGGCAGCGCGGCGAGATGCTGCTGGAATCGCTGATCGCGGTGCTGGTGACGTCGGTCATCGCCGCCGGGATGGCACATGTCCAGGCCAGCCTGATGAAGGGCCAGCGGGCGACCAAGGTGGAACGGCTGGCCGTACACCAGCTGCGCGACCGGTTGCAGACCTCCGGTACGCAACTGTGTGGGGCCAGCACCGCCAGCCTGCAGTTGGCCAGTGGCCTGAGCCGTGACGCCACGATCAGCTGCGCCGCCGTGCAGCAGTTGACCATCGGTGTAAGCGGTGCAACGGCTACCGTCAGCGCGCCGCGGCGGGTTGACCTGGGCATCACCGCCGCCAACCTGGAAGTGGGTGGTGACAGTGCCGGCAGCAATGCCGTTGACCTGCTGCTGTCCAGCCGCCAATGAATGCGCCTGGATTTCCGTACGCCCAGCGCGGGCAGAGCCTGATCGCGATGATGGTCGGCATGGTGATTTCACTGATGACCATCGCCGCGATGCTGGTCATGTACAAGAACATGATCGAAACCACGGCCAACGCCTCGCGATCGGCGCTGCGCGACGGCCAGGTCTCGGCGGCGCTGCTCGGTGCGCAGATGGACCTGCAGGAAGCCGGTTTCGGTATCGCGATCAGTGAAAGCCTGGACAGCCGCTTTTCACTGAGTGACCAGGGGCGGCAACTGCGCTGGCGGTTCAAGTCGGCCCTCGGCCAGGCCGACAGCTGCGCTGGCCTGCGCATCATCGATACCGCCGGTGGCAGCCTGCCGCGCGGCCTGTACAAGATGCCGCCGAAAAGCTGCAGCAGTGCCGCCAGCGTGACATGGAGCGACACCCAATTGCAGCCGGTAGCCTCTGAAGCGGCGTTCTTCGAGCCGACGCAGAAAGACGGCAGTGCCTTCGGCAGCGGTGAACGCGAACTGGGCGCCTTGAGCCTGGCCGTGGCCAGTGGCGGTACCGGCTACCGCTTCAGCGCCGTGGCCGATGCCTGCATGCCCTTCCACCAGCAGGACAGCGTGAGCGAGGCCGGGCAACGGGTGACATTGGCCCAGTCGACCAATGACGTGCTGTTCTCGGTCTGCCTGCCCAACCTCGTTTCACCTTCCACACCATGAACCTGCGCATGTCCGGTCAGCGGTCCCGCCCTCGCCTGCCCGCACGCCAGCGCGGTATGGCCACGCTGTACGTCGTTCTGGCCGTCGGGCTGGGCGTTTCGATCACCGTCGCCGCCTCGATCTACACGCTGCGCGGCAACCAGCAACGGCAGATCACCACCCATTCGGTGACCGCCGCGCAGGCCGCCGCCTGGCGTGGTGCGGAAACGGTACGGCGCTACCTGGTGCAGGTCGGGCAGCCAACCATGGCGCAGTGGGCCTCCAGTTCCGGCACCGCACTGAGCCTGCCCGCCACCATCAGCGGCATGTCGGCGCTTGGTATCCCCGATGGCAACGCGCGCATCACCTCGATCAGCGGCAGCGGCAACGATTACCGCATCGGCGTGGCGATCACCGCCTTGGCCGGCAGCGGTTCGGCCAGCACCAGCGCCACCGTGGAAGTGGTGTACGACGTGTCCGCCGGAGGCAGCAGCGGCGGTGGTGGCGGCACGCCGACCTGTGCGGTGATCCCCAGCAGCCCGATGCGCTTCAATGGCGATCTGCTGATCAGCGGGGGCTCGCTTTCAGTCACCAATGCCAGCTCCATGCAACAGATCGCCGTCAGTGGCCGCATCGATGTCAGCGGTGGCTCGGCGACCATCTCCGGCTGTGCCAAGGGCGATATCACCCTCACCGGCGGCGGCGTGGCCCAGGGGGGCCAGTTGTATTCGGAAGGCACGATCAGCATCCGCAACGTTTCCCCCCCGAACAACACCGATATATGGGGCCGCAACATCACCCTGCCCCAGGACGGCGGCAGCTACCGGGGCATCAAGGCCGGTGGCTTCACGGCCAATGTCTTCAGTGGCAGCACCCAGCTCGGCACCACCGTGGTCGGTGGTCGGCTGCTGGCGAACACGGTCAGCGGTGGCGTGCCCTGGCGCGTGGGCACGGTGCTGCCGACCAATGCCGGCAAGGTCACCGTGCGCGTCACCAACGGGGATGACTTCCTGCTCGACCTGTCCCGGGTGACCATCAACGCCAGCACCGGCGCAATGAGCGGTGCCAGCACCGCTGAAAACCTGACCAAGCGCAGCACCGCGACGCTGCCCGACAGCCTCCAGTTCCGCGCCACCGATATCGCCGGTGGAACCATCAGCCTGGCCAGTACCAGCAGCACCGTGCTGTGGGGTCATGCAGTGACCGCCACGGGCTGGGGCGGCACCTACCCGACCCTCTACGCCAATGGCGCGCTGGACGTCATCACGCCGAACATCACCACGCTGATCGCTGGTGCGGATGTCACCGCCACCCAGGCCGGGCTGTACTGGAACATGCCGACCATCGGCACCGGCACGGTTGCCGGCAAACTGCGCTACGGCAGCAGCCGCCAGGTAGTGCCCGACCCGTCGCAGGTCAGCCGCAACCTGCGGGTGGATGTGGCGGGCACCACACCGGGCCTGCCTGGCGTCCCCTACTGCGAAGCGCGTTTGAACCGGCTGGACGTGAGTACGTACCGGGATGCGGCCAACTACATTTTCGAGTGGGTCAACAATGCGCCGCAGTTGACCGTGCGCAACGTCAAGAATGCCAGCGGGGCCTCGATCGATGGCGTCTACAACCTGGCGACCCAGGATGTCCGCACCCTGCCCAGTGGCGGCGCGCCGTTCCTGGTCTGCAACTGGCAGGCGGCCAACAATGGCAACGCACACTGCTTCCGCAACAAAACCGCCAGCAATGCCTGGTCGATCAGCGGCCTCACCCGCTTCCCACGTGGCGTGGCCTGGTTCGACAACGCGGTGACCATCGACGGGCTGGGCCTGAACGATGACGATGGCAACCGGGAGCTGATCAGCAGCCTGATCGCCAAAGGCAACGTCACCCTGACCAACGGTGGCAGCAACCTGATCCTGACCGCCCCCAACCGCTCCACGCCTGCGCGCGTCTGCCAGGGCGCGTACCGGCCGACGAACCTGTGCGACAGCACCAGCAGCACGCCACAGTTCGCCGAGTGGGTGGACACCGATGGCACCCGTCGGCGCGGCATCCCCACCGCCAACATGGCCCTGGTGACCGAAGGCACCGGCTCGTTCGCCGGCTGGGAAATGAAAGGCAATGTCATCCTCGGCGGCGCCATGGGCACCTCGGGTGCGCGTGCCACCGTCCGCGGCAGCCTGACCGTGGGCACCAACACCACCAGCCCGACCACGGTGACTGCAGGCGGCGCCGATGTCATCGTCCCCGACAGCACCGATCAGCAGTACACGCCGGGCATCTGCACCACACCCACCACGCCACCGGTCAGCAGCACGCCCAGTGCGGTGATCCGGTGGAGCCGCTACCTGTAAACACGGCTGCCCGCCATCTCGACGGGCAAGGCCACATCAGCCGTCGACGTCGTACCAGAACGGGATGGAGAAACTGCGCCTTCGCTGCGGGCCTTTCAACTCGCCTTGCTGGTTCCATACCAACGCCAGGTCGTGGCGGCCCGGGGCCATGCCGGACAGCCGGATGTAGCCAACGATGCCGCGCAGTTCCAGGTCTCGTCGTTCGATCGGCACGAAATCGGTGAGGGACACCGGCTTGCCGTCCAACGTCACCGTCCACATCTGCTGCAGGCACGCGACGGCCTGTCGGGCTGCCTCCGGCCCCTGCGCGGTATTGCGACCTTCTTCCAGCACACTGCAGCGCTCACGCGCCAGGGCATTGTCCCGCTGCGGCTGGTGCGGGATGAACAGGCGCAGGGTCGGTTTGTCGATCCGATCGGCGGGGATCATCGGGTAGCGCCGCAGGCGATCATCCGCGCTGCGCATCGATTCGTAGTGCGCGCTGAGCATGCCGGCGTCCACCGCCTGGCCCGTGATCACGCTGTAACGCCCCATCACGGTGAACATCGATGAGTTCAACACCGGCACCGCGCCCACCAGCACTGCCAGCATCAACGCGCCAGCAAAATAGGCCATGAACCGCCCGGCGCCCATCTGGCTCTGCAGGACCAGTTGCACCGGCAGGCCGATCCTGGCCAGCGTCAGTGCGCCGCCAATGCCCATGATCACCTCGATCCAGCGCTCCAGTCGCGGCGCTTGGCCGCCCTTGCGCCGGACCCGGGCCACATGGGCCTCGAGCAGCCATGGCAACAGGCTGAGCAGCAACACAGCCGCCATGGCCACGCCGATCAACACCAGCATCAGCCCATCGCCGGCCCCCACCAGGTTGCCGACAATGCCCGCCGTGGTCAGCAGCAGCGCCGCGAGGACCCCGATCCACACCATGCCCAAGGTGAAGATCAGGGTGCTGGAAAACAGTACCGACGCGGCGCGGTCCGCATTGGCGATGGCCTTGTCCAGGTCCAGGCCGCGTTTCTGGTAGATCCGACGGCTGACCTCGCCCAGCATCGTCAGCCTTTCCCAGCGAACGCCATCCGGGAAATTGCTCTTGAGGCTGATCAAGCCCACCCAGTACCCGCGGATCGCCAGATGCGCCACCAGCGCCGTGCCCAGCACATAGCTCAGGCCGACGCAGATGCTGAAAGCAAACCACAGCGCTTGCCAGTGCAGCCCGTCAACGTGGGCACTGCTCACCGCCCAGGCATCGAAGATGCGGCTGGGGACCGCCAGCAAAGCGAACGCCAGCAGGCCCGATATGAACAGCTCAAGCTCGTCGGTACGTTCGCGCAGGCTGGCGAAGGCAATGCGCGGCCGGGCCTGGGTCTCCGGACCGGCCACTGTGGCCGAAGCCTGCCCATCCACTGCATCCGGCTCGTTCACGGGAGAGTCATCCTTGGAATTTCGGCGAGTATAACGCCGCCCGGGCCGCTGGACCGGGCTTGCCACCCGGTCCCCCATCGGCTGGCAGCGCCGGCCATTTGCAGGGATCATGATCTTTTCCGAGCGAGACGGTGCGCATGCGATTTGGAAGTGACAACCAGGCCGGGGTTTCCCCCGCCATTCTGCAGGCTCTTGTCGAGGCGGCCCAGCAGCATTCGGGCGCTTATGGCAACGATGACTGGACCGTGCGCGCGCAGGCACGTCTGGGCGAGGTCTTCGAGCAGCCCTTGGATGCATTCTTTGTCGCAACCGGCACGGCCGCGAACTGCCTCGCCCTCGCCGCGATCACACCGCCGTGGGGCAGCGTGCTGTGCCATGCCGATGCCCATATCATCAACGATGAAAGCACCGCACCGGAGTTCTTCACCGGCGGCGCACGCCTGGTACCGGTGGAAACAGCCAGCGGCAAGTTGCTGGCCGAAGACCTGCGCCAGGCATTGGCGCGCTGGCCGGACATCCGCCCCCACTCGGTGCTGCCTTCGGCGGTAAGCATCACCCAGGCCAGCGAATGCGGCCTGGTCTACACCCCGGACGAGATCGGCGAGTTGTGCGCGTTGGCGCACCAGCATGGCCTTCATGTGCACATGGACGGTGCCCGCTTTGCCAACGCCGTGGCGACCTTGCAGTGCTCACCGGCGGCCATCAGCGGCGGTGCCGGCATCGATGTGCTCACCCTGGGCGCGTCGAAGAACGGCGCGCTGGCCGGTGAGTCCGTGCTGTTCTTCAACCGGGCCCTGGCGGTCGACTTCGATATCCGCCGCAAACGTGCCGGGCAACTGGTGTCCAAGGGCCGGCTGTTCGGCGCCCAGTTCGAAGCCTGGCTGGCCAATGACCATTGGCTCGACCTGGCCCGCCACGCCAATGCGATGGCGAGCGCGCTGGGTAAGACCTTGGCCGATCATCCCGCGATCCGCCTGGCATGGCCGGTCGAAGCCAACGAAGTGTTCGCGGTCATCGACAGCACCCTGCTGGCCACGCTGCGTGAGCACGGCCTGCAGTGCTATGACTGGACAGCGGTACCAGACATGGCATCCAACGAAGCCACCGTACGCCTGGTCACCTCATGGACGACGACCGCGGCGGAAGTCACCGCGCTGAGTGCGCTTCTGCAAGGCGCCTGAGCGCGCGGTGCTGGAACAACGAGGGCGGTGCCCGCCTCGGCACCGCCCTCGTCATCACCATGGGTTGTTCAGCCGATTAGCCGATTACCGGTACTCGCGCTCGCACCGACGCTCGACCACCCGGTCACCATTGCGCTGCTGGTGATTGCCCTGCACGTTGCGGCCGACAGCACCGCCCGCCACCGCACCGGCCACCGTCGCCAGCTTGCGGCCGTTGCCACCACCGACCTGGTTGCCGAGCAAGCCACCCACCACGGCACCGGTCGCCGTGCCCGCCACCCGGTTTGGATCCTTGCTGTTGCGCTGCACTTCAACATTGCGGCATACCACGCGGCTGCCATCGTCGAAGCGGCGTCCCTCGTCGCGCGGTCCGTAGGTCTGCGCGGTCGCCGCCGCCGAGGCCATCAACAGGGCACCGGCACAAACCAGTTTCAATTGAATGTTCATTGAGCACGCCTCACGGTTGCGGTTACATGCCCGGAGTTTCCGCTTCGTGTCGGCAACCCGGGGTGAAAAACCGTGCAGGCGATGTCAATGCCCGCGATGCGGTTCAGCGGCGGGATAGCCGCTTTTTCCAGCCCCCAAGCGTCGAATCCCAGCACATGGCCGCTGGTTATCAACGAGGCATCATCGGGCCAGCGCATAACCAGATGAAAATGCGTTCCAAGCCAAACTGAACTTTCCCGCAACAACCATGGCAATAATCCATTCCATGCCACGCAGGCACTGAGTAACGGCTACGGACAGCAACCGAACGGGTGCAGCGGGTGGGAGAAACCCGCTGCACGGCCGGCAACCTGGCATCACCCAGCCAATTGAATGGAAGTATTCCCATGACACTCGCGTATCGTGGTCGCACCCTTGCGGCCCTGTTGTTTGCAGCTGCCTTGCCATTGAGTAGTTTCGCCGCCGGCAAGGCCACCTTCCCCGCCGAGGGCGTCTGGCGCGGCGAGTTCAACATCGACGGCGACCCCGTGCCGTTCAACTTCGAAGTGAAAGGTCGCGATGCCAAGGACGGACGGCTGGTATTGCTCAACGGCACCCGTACCGACACGTTCAAGGTGACGCAGCGCGATGACGGTACATTCTCCGCACGCATGAACACCTACGACGCCGTGTTGGAAGGCAAGCTCTCCGACGACGGCAAGCATCTCGTGGGCGAGTACAGGGACCTGGTCCCGAGCCGGAACGGCGCGCGCAACCTTGCCTTCACCGCCGAGCACGGTGCCACCTGGCGCTTCGTCAAGCCCGGTCAGGACGAAGCCCCGGCCGCCAACCTCAGTGGTAAGTGGGCGGTCCAGACCATCGACAAGGCGGCCCGCCAGGACAAGCGCAACCAGGTCGCGCTGCTGAAGCAGGACGGCAACCACCTGTCCGGCGTGTTCATGACCGTGGTCGGCGATACCCGTGAACTGGAAGGTACCGTGCAGGGAAATCGCTTCTACCTGTCCGGCTTCAGCGGCCCAAGCCCGTTGTTGATCCGCGGCACGATCGATGAAGACGGCAACATCCAGGGGGCCTTCGGCAGCGGCATCTACAACGTCGTGAAGTTCGAAGGTGAAAAGAGCGACAGCGTGGAACTGCCCGATCCTTACAAGCTCACCTTCCTCAAGGACGGCCAGGAGCGCATTGATTTTTCCTTCCCCGACCTCCAGGGCAAGCTGGTCAGCCTGCAGGACGAGAAGTACCGCGGCAAGGTGGTGATCGTCGAAGTGATCGGCACCTGGTGCCCGAACTGCACCGACCAGACTTACTTCCTGGCCCCTTGGTTCAAGCAGAACCAGCACCGTGGCGTTGAGGCCGTCGCCGTGGCCTTCGAGCAGGAGGATGACTTCGGCTACTTCCAAAAGGCCCTGACCACCTTCAAGGACTACTTCGACATCCGCTACGACATCGTCTTCGGCGGCATCGCCGACAAGAAAGTCGCCACCGAGAAACTCAAGGGCCTCAACTACATGGCGGCCTTCCCCACCACGATCATCATCGGACGTGACGGCAAGGTCCGCGAGATCTACACCGGTTACACCGGCACCGTCACCGGCGAGTACTACGACGACTATGTCACCCGCTTCAACGGCCTGCTTGATCGGCTGATCGCCGAACCGGACCCGCATGCCACTGCCGCAGTAACCGCCCCGGATGCAGCACCTGCGGTGGCCAACGTGCTGCCCGCCTCACCCTGATCAACCGCCCTGCAGCCGCCGCGCTGCAGGGCCCTCCCTCACACCGCGTTGTCCACGGCGGCATTGGCCTGCCGTGGGCCGCTGCATGCCTGATACGAGACCTTCCATGCGCCTGCTCCCTTTCGTCCTGATCGTCGCCGCCACGCTTGCCGGCCCTGCCGGTGCCGCACCCGTGAGCTACCAGCTCGACCCCACCCATACGGACGTGCTGTTCACCTGGAACCACAACGGCTTTTCCTTCCCCACCGGCCGTGCCGCCATCGCCAAGGGCACGCTGGTGTACGACCCCGCCGCGCCAACGCAGTCACGCGTGGAGGTGGAGCTTCCACTCGTCGAGCTGGACACCCACGTCCCCAAGCTGGACGAACTGATCAAGGGCGAGAAGTTCTTCGATGTCGACCGTCACCCGCAGGCCACGTTCCGCAGCACCTCGGTGGTCGCGCAGGGCAAGGACCGTCTGCGGATCAACGGCGAGCTGACCTTGCATGGGGTCACCCGCCCGATCGTTCTCGAAGCCACCCTCAACAAGCTCGGTGAGCACCCAAGCCGCAAGACGCCGACCATCGGCTTCAACGCCACCGCCACGATCAAGCGCAGCGCGTTTGGCCTGGAGGCGTTCCTGCCCAACATCGCCGACGAGGTGCAGCTGCGCATCACCACGGAAGGCCAGGCGGTGCAGCCGTGAGGCAGTTCCTGGCTGCCTGCGCCTTGGCGCTGGGCAGCGCCGCCCTGCTCGCGCATGCCGCGGCCTGGAGCGCCGAACCCGAACGCGTGCAGGTAGAGCCGCGGCTGGAAGTGCATGCCGATGGATCGCGCGAACTGGTGCTCGACACCCGGATCGAAGCCGGCTGGATTCTCTATGCCTCGGATTTCGAACAACCACAGATCGGTCCACGTGCGGCCCGCTTGCTGGTCGCCAACGACGCAGCGCGTGGCGCGTTGCAGTCGATCGGCGCCCGGCAAGGCAAGGGCCGTGGTTTTGCAGGTGACTACCCGTACACCTACTTCAGCGGCCACGGACAGCTGCGCCAGGGGCTCACCGGCACCGGCCCGGTCACCGCCACCCTGCGCGCCCAGGTCTGCTTTGAAGAAAGTGGCCTGTGCGAACTGGTGAACAAGGAGATCGTGGCCCGCTGAGCGTGCCTGCCATCATGTCCCGTCCTGCCCTGCTCCCTGCCCTGCTGCTTGCATTGCCGTTCGCCGTGGTGCTGGCCCCGGTGCTTTCCGCTGACCGGCCCACGTTCGATGGCGACCTCGGCGACGATGCACGTGCCCAGTTGGGCCGTGCCCTGTTCTTCGATCCCATCCTGTCGCGCGACCGCACCATTTCCTGCGCCAGTTGCCACAAACCGGAGAAAGCATTCGCCGATGATCGCCCCGTCAGCCTGGGCGTGGAAGGTCGAGAAGGCACGCGCAACACGCCCACGGTGATGAACAGCGCAGGACGTACCCGGTTTTTCTGGGATGGTCGCAGCGAGACGTTGGAAGAGCAGGCCCTGGCGCCGATCGAGAACCCGGTCGAAATGGACCTGCCCGTCGACGATGCGGTAGCCCGCCTGGCCGCCGACCCGGCGTGGGTCAAACGGTTCCAGGACGCCTACAACGCCGCCCCGACCCGCCGCACGCTGGGCCGGGCACTGGCGGCTTACCAGAAGTCGCTCAACACCGTGGATACGCCCTACGACCGCTACGTGCTGGGCGATGACGAGGCCATCAGCGAATCGGCCAAGCGCGGCCGCCTGTTGTTCATCAGCAAGGCGCAGTGCGTGAGCTGCCATGCAGGCGAAGACTTCACCTCCGATCGCTTCAAGAACATCGGCATTTACAACGGCCGCCAGTTCAACGACCCCGGACGGGGCGGCGTCACCGGCGATGCCAACCAGAACGGCGAGTTCAAGGTGCCAGGCCTGCGCAACGTGGCACTGACCGCTCCTTACATGCACAACGGGATGTTCAAGACCCTGCGTGAAGTGATCGTGTATTACGACGACCCGTCCAAGGTGATTCCCGATGCGATCAACCGCGATGCACAGCTGCGTGATCCGCTACACCTGAGCGCGCAGGAAATCGACGACATCGAAGCCTTCCTGCATACGCTCACCGACGACCGCTTCGCCCACCTGCAACCCACCCACCGACCTGCCACCCCATGATGACGCCCTTGTCTGGATACATTCCGCGCAGCGCGCGCACCGTTGTTGCGTTCCTGCTGGCAAGCCTGGCACCACTGGCCTACGGCGCGCCGCTTGCCACGGTTGGCCAACAGGCACCCGCGCTGCAATGGGCCCGACTGGAGGGCGGCAACACCGCCCTGCAGCAGTTGCGCGGCCGCCCGGTCCTGCTCAACTACTGGGCCAGTTGGTGCGGGCCCTGCCTCAAGGAGCTGCCCGATCTGCAGCGTTTCGCCAAGGCCCAATCAGCCAGCAAGAGCGGTGTACAGGTCATCGGCATCGCCCAGGACGAAGCGGACGCCGCGGCCGCCCTGCGCGACCAGTTGCAGCTCACCTATCCGCAACTGCTTGAAACCGAGGGCCCACCGGGCAGTGCAGCGGCGTTCGGCAATCGCGCAGGGACCTTGCCGTTCTCCGTCCTGATCGGCGCCGATGGCCGGATCCTGAAGGTGCATAACGGCCTGCTCCACCCGGAAGACCTTGACCGCTGGGCCGCCGCCTCGAATTGAGCGCTGCAGCCATCCACCGCTCGCCGTGCAGCGTGCCGGCCACGGCCGGCGCCTACCTCCCCCCTCATCGCTGGATACACCCATGACGCACATTTCACGGCGCCATCCGCTGGCTGCTGCCCTCGCCGCGCTCTTGCTGCTGCCGCTGCCCGCGCTCGCAGCCTCCGCCGAAGCCGAAGCCGAAGCACTGCCGGCAGATGCCATTACCGCCGTAGCCTCTACCCTCGACACGGTCACCGTCACCGGCAGCCGGGGCAGCAGCCGCACCGTGCGCGAGAGTGCGGCCCCCATCGACATCATTTCTGCCGAAGACATCCGCGCGGCCAATGCCAGCAGCCTGCTCGACGTGCTCAACACCACCGTCCCCAGCTTCAACCTGCCCCTGGAAACCGGCGATCTGAACAGCATGGTGCGTGCCGGCCAGCTGCGCGGTCTCAATGCCAGCCATGTGCTGGTGTTGATCGACGGCAAACGCCGCCATGCAACGGCGCTGCTCGGTGCAGGTGGCTTCGGCGGCGCATCACCGGCCGACCTGGCGTTGATCCCTACCGGTGCCATCCAGCGCATCGAGGTGCTGCGCGATGGCGCCTCGGCCATCTACGGCTCCGATGCCATCGCCGGGGTGATCAACGTGGTCACCAACAAACAGGCACACGGCGGCAACCTGTCCTACCGCGATGGCAGCTACTTCCAGGGCGATGGCCGGGCCCGGGTGATCCAGGGAGACATCGGCCTGCCACTCGGCGACGGTGGCGTGCTGCACCTGGCCGCGCAGAGTGACGACCAGCATGCCACCAACTACACCAGCCCGGCGCGCGATACCTTCCTCTACTATTTCCCGCTTGATGCCGCCGGCAATCCGGTAAGGCCAGCGGGCAACCAGGCCAGCAATCCGTTGCTGCCGGCCGGCGCCAGCACAGACCCGCGCGAAGCCACGCGCAACAACCAGGCCTGGCAGAACCGCGGCATCCGCGCCTTCCGGACCCGCACCGCCACCGCCAACGCCAGCCTGCCCCTGGGTGCTGGCCTGGAAGCCTACGGTCTGCTCACCCTGGCCCAGCGCGATGCGTGGGCGCCGCAGAACTTCCGCCAGCCACTGCGCAACGAAGTGGTGCGCAGCATCCATCCCGACGGCTTTGCACCCCGCGAGCACCTGGACGAATCCGATGGTGCCTTCACCGCCGGCCTGCGCGGACAACTGGGGCAATGGGACTGGGACCTCAGCAGCGGCCTTGGCCGTGACACCATCGACATCAACCTGCACGACAGCATCAATCCGACCTACGGCGTGGACAGCCAGACCGATTTCCACATCGGGCAACTGCGCTACAGCGCGTGGACGCATAACCTGGACCTGCGGCGGCTGCTGCCGGTGGCCTGGCTGTCCGCCCCACTGGAACTGAGTGCCGGTGGCGAGTACCGAGGCGAGCGCTACCGCATCCGGGCGGGCGATGTGCAGTCGTATACCCATGGCGGCCAGCCTGTGCTGGATGGCCCCTATGCCGGCACCCTGCTGGGCGCGGGCCTGGGCGGTTCACAGGCGCTGCCCGGCTTCCGTCCCGAAGACGAAGTCAATGTCGGCAGGGACAGCCGGGCCGTCTACGCCGGCATCGCAGCCGATCTGGGCACACGCTGGCGACTGGACCTGGCCGCACGCCACGAACGCTATTCGGATTTCGGCAGTGAAACCACCGGACGCCTGTCCACGCGCTTTGCCATCACGCCAAGGGTCACCCTGCGCGCAACAATCAGCAATGGCTTCCAGGCTCCCTCATTGGCCGCACAATCCTACCGCAACACCTCCAACGGCAATTTTTTTACCGACCACATCGTGCAGGCGGGCTCATCGCAGGCCACTGCCTTGGGCGCCCAGCCACTGCGTCCAGAGACATCGCGCAGCCTCAGCGTCGGCATCGTCGCCGAACCCTGGCAGGACATCACCCTGACCGTCGATGCGTACCGCATCGATGTCGATGATCGCATCGCCCTGTCCACCACCTTCCGCGAAGGCCTGTATCCGGGAACCGGCGCACTGGTCAGCGCGGTCGGGCTGGGCGCCCAGGACGGCGTACGCTACTTCATCAATGCCGCCGATACCCGCACCGAGGGCGTGGAAGCGACGCTGGAAGGCCGCTTCGAACTCGGCCGTGGCGGACAGTTGCGCTGGACCCTGGCCACCAGCAACCTGCGCGCCCGGATCACCGGGCTGGCCGAAACGCCCGCTGTGCTGACCGCCTATGACGTCCCGGTGTTCAGCCGTGGCTCGCAGAACGAGCTGTTGTTCAAGGCGCCGAAATCACGCCAGGTACTGGCGTTGAACTGGACCCTTGGCCGTTGGCGTGCGGTACTGCGGCAGAGCCACTATGGCGCCATCCAGCGATACGGGTCGCCCACCACCGTGCCCAGCAGCGGCCCCTACGCCGGTCAGGCCGAGATCGCCTATGACATCGGCGGGGTCTGGCTGACCGATCTGGAACTGGGTGCCACCCTCGACGCGGGCTGGGATGCAGCGGTGAACGTGAACAACCTGTTCGACCGCAAGGTCACCCGCATTCCCGAGCCCTTGCTGGCCGCCAACGAATACTACCGCTACGCCAACGGTGGCCCCTTGGATGGGTCCGGCGGCGCATGGTCGGCCACGTTGCGTTATCGCTGGTAGGGCGACGGCTGGCAATGGCGGGAGCGGCCTGCCTATACTGCGGGCACGTCGGCGTCATGGCGATGCAGCGGGCATCAGGTGCGCCTTCGCGTCCCCGGTCAGGCCCGGCGGTCCACCGTTCCCAAGGAAGCCCATGGTGTCCGAGACATCCGCCCCCACCGCCGTGCTCAGCGCACGCGCCACCCTGAAGCTCACGGTCATCAGCCTGACGGAGTCACACTGGGAGGGCGATGTGCGCGAGCTCAGCCTGCCGGGCAGTGATGGCCGCTTCGGCGTGATGGTAGGCCATACCCCGTTGATGGCCACGCTGCGCGAAGGCATGGTCACCATTTACCCCGCCAACGAAACGACGCCGGTACACCTGTACATTTCCGGTGGCTTCGTCGAAGTGCAGCCTGGCGAAGTCAACCTGATGGCCGATCTCGCCCTGCGCGGCGATGACATCGACAAGGCCCGCGCACAGGCAGCACGCGAGGCCGTGGCCTCACCGATGGCCAGCAACCTCATCGACGAGGAGTACGGCCGCATGCATACCGAACTGATGCATCACTTTGGAGCCAACCTGCGTTCGTACCGCTACAAGTAATACGCCCGACACCTGGCGGCGGGCGCGCACCGCGCCCACGACTGCTCCTCGATCCCTGGAACAAGGAATCTCCATGAAAGTCGCGGTATTCAGTGCACGTCCCTACGATCGCCAGTTCCTTGACCAGGCCACTGCGCGCCGCCCAGCAGAACAGCAGCACGCGTTCCTGTACCTCGATGCCGCGCTGGACCAGCGCACCGCCACGCTTGCCCAGGACTGCGATGCGGTCTGCGTTTTCGTCAACGACCGGCTCGATGCACAAGTGCTGCAGACCCTGCACGATGTCGGCGTGCGCGCGGTGCTGCTGCGTTGTGCCGGCTTCAACAACGTCGACCTGGCCGCGGCCGCACGCCTGGGCCTGTTCGTCGCCCGCGTGCCCAGCTATTCGCCCGAGGCAGTGGCCGAACATGCGCTGGCGCTGATCATGACCCTCAACCGGCAGATGCACCGGGCTTACAACCGGGTGCGCGAGGGCAACTTCATGCTCGACGGCCTGCTTGGCCGCACCCTGCACGGACAGACGGCCGGCGTGATCGGCACCGGCAAGATCGGCCTGGCCACCGCGCGCATCCTGAAAGGACTGGGCTGCACGGTGCTTGGCCACGATCCGTACCCCACCGACGATTTCACCGGTATCGGCAGCTACGTACCTTTACCGGAACTGCTCTCGCGCTCGGACATCGTCTCCCTGCACTGCCCGTTGACCACGCAGACCCACCACCTCATCGATGAGGCCGCGCTGGGATTGATGAAACCCGGGGCGATGCTGGTCAACACCTCGCGCGGCGCCCTGGTCGATACCCACGCCGTCATCCATGCACTGAAATCACGCAAGCTGGGCAAGCTGGCCATCGATGTCTACGAGCAGGAAAGCGCGCTGTTCTTCCAGGACCACTCTGGCCAGATCATCGACGATGAAGTATTCCAGCGCCTGATGACCTTCCCCAATGTGCTGGTCACCGGTCACCAGGGCTTCTTCACCGCCGAGGCGCTGGAGGAAATCTCCGAAACCACCCTGGTGAACCTGGAACATTTCATCGCTGGCACCGAGTGCCCGCATCGGGTGACCGCCCCCTGAGCCGACCGGGTCCCCGCAGTACGCAGTGCCTTCATCCACCTACCGCGCAGGCCTGACCATGTGGCAACAAGTCTATGATCCGATGGGCAACCCGCATCTGTCCGCAATGCTCGCCGCGTTGCCCGTTGCCCTCTTCCTGCTGGGCCTGACCGTCTTCAAGTTGAAGGGACTGACCGCCGCCCTGCTGGCGCTGCTGGTTTCGGCGGCGGTATCACTGCTGGTGTTTGGCATGCCCGCCGGCGGCGTCGCCGGTGCGGCCGTGCTGGGCATCGCCAGCGGCGTGTTTCCCATCAGCTTCATCGTGTTGATGGCGGTCTGGCTGTACAAACTGGCCGTACGCAGCGGCAAGTTCGAGGTGATCCGCAGCAGCATTGCCACGATTTCCGAAGACCAGCGCATCCAGGTCCTGTTGATCGCCTACTGCTTCGGCGGCTTCCTCGAAGGCGCAGCGGGCTTCGGCGTACCGATCGCCATCTGTGCAGCGTTGCTGGTCGAGCTGGGCTTCCGTCCGCTCAAGGCGGCGATGCTGTGCCTGATCGCCAATGGCGCGGCAGGTGCCTACGGTGCCATCGGCATTCCGGTCATCGTCGGCGCGCAACAGGGCGGCGTACCACTGGCAGAGATGTCGCTGATGTTGATCCCGCTGGTCCAGGTCTGTGCGGTGTTCATCCCGGCTGCCCTGGTGATGGTCATCGATGGTTGGCGTGGCGTGCGCGAAACCTGGCCGGTGCTGCTGCTGGTCGGCGTGGTGTTCAGCGGCGTACAGACGGCAACCCTCTACCTTCTGGGGCCGGAACTGGTGGATATCCTCGGGCCGTTGGCAGGCATGGCCAGCCTGGCGGCCTTCATGCAGTTCTGGCGACCGGCACGCATCCACCGCGAGCCCGGCGCACCGCCGCCCACTGGCCAGCGCTGGCCACTGCAGGATGTGCTTCGGGCCTGGTCGCCGTTCTACATCCTCACCGGCACCATCCTGGTGTGGAGCCTGCCTGCGTTCAAGGCCCTGTTTGCTCCCGGTGGTGCCCTGCAGGCGACGGTGCTGAAGTTCCCGATCACGCTGCTCGACCAGCGCGTACAAGAGCTGCCACCGCTGGTGGAAACCGCGCGCACCCTGCCTGCCGTGTGGACGATCGGCTGGCTCAATGCCTCGGGCACGGCCATCGCGCTTGCCGCCGTACTGACCTTCGTCCTCTCGCGCCAGTTGAACACCCGTTCGGCCGCTGCTGAGCTGGTGCAGACCGTACGTGAGATGTGGAAACCATTGGCAACGGTCTCGCTGGTGATGGCGGTCGCTTACATCACAAATTACTCCGGCGCCTCATCGACGATCGGACTGTCGCTGGCCCAGGCCGGCGACGTCTTCCCGCTGCTGTCTCCGGTGATCGGTTGGATGGGCGTGTTCATCACCGGCTCGGTGGTCAACAACAACACTTTGTTCGCCCACCTGCAAGCCGTGACAGCCACGCAGATCGGCGTTTCCGAAGCCCTGCTGGTGGCTGCCAACACGGCTGGCGGTGTGATGGCCAAGCTGCTGTCACCGCAGTCCATCGCCATTGCGGCCGCCGCAGTGAAACTGGTCGGCCAGGAGTCGGCGATCACGCGCTCTACGCTGGGGGCAAGTTTCATCCTGCTGGGCTACGTCTGCGTGTGTACCTTCCTGCTGTCGGTCGTGCTCTGAACGGCGCTGCCGGCCAGCGTCCTGCAGCCCCACCACTGGCCAACGGCCGCCGCGCTCAACGCGTGGCGGTCAGCGCCGCAGCGGCCGCCGGCTGTGCCATTGCATCCCGCCATCCAGTGGTACAGCGCTGAGCCCCGCCCACCACAGGCAGGCCGCCCGGTCCCGCCAGGAAGCGGCAGCTTTCCGCGAACACCGCAGGCGCGGCATTCGAGCGCAGTGGCGAGGCGATCACATGGTTGTCTGCAGCAGGAAAGTTGACCATGGCCCGCTGCGCGGCCGGCGTCGCCAGTTGCGCGAACATGGCCCGCATCGCCGCCACCGAGACGGTGCCATCCTGGTGCATCTCGTCGCGGTAGTAGTAACCCACGAACACCGGCATGCCGACCCGCGCATACATCGGTGCCTGCATACCGCCGCGGGTCAGCGCAGCGATGGCGCGGTAGCCATCGATATGGATGGCCTCGGCCCACGCCGGGCTGGCCACGGCGTGGCGCAGCACGGGATCACCGTGGTTTCGGCTCCACAGCAGAAGCTGTGCTCCCCAAGGCCAGAACAACGGCTGCAGTTGATCATCGCGCTCGCGCACCAATGGCGACCACAGCACCAGCGCCTTTACATCGGCGGGGTGCGCTGCGGCGGTCTGCAGGGCCAGCGCCCCGCCCATCGAGCTGCCGATCAGCACGACGCGACGGCCGATCACCTTGCCCACGGCCAAGGCCTCCGCTGCCGCATCCAGCCACTGCTGGGCCTGCACGCCTCGCAGCGCATCAGCTGTCTGCAAACCGTGGCCAGGCATGCGCGGCAGGTACAGGTTGCAGCCGAAGGCCTGCGCCAGCCGCTGGTGGGTCGGCGCCCCCTCGCCCTGGCTGGCGCTGAAACCATGCAGGTACACCAGCGCACACTCGGTCCTGCCAGGGTTCCGCGGGTCGGCCCAGACTATGCGTGCGCGACTGCCGGGGCGAAGCCCGGCGACGGCGGCTTCGCGCACATCCACCCACCGCTGCAGTGCTGCCGGATGCCGTGGCACCGACGGCAGCGCGGCCGGATGCACGGCCGGCACCACCCGGGGGCCCAGCACGGCCACCAGCAACGCAACCACGACCACCGTGCCAAGGACGGCCAGCACACGACGACGTGCAGGGCGACGATGCGCCACGTTGCCGGCGGCCATGGCTCAGAACCTGCCCGACACACTGACACCGAACGTCCGCGGCGCGCCGCGGATGTAGGTCGGCAAGCCAAACGTGGACCCGGTGTTGCCGGCATCGATCAGGTACTGCTTGTCGGCAAGGTTCGCGCCCCAGATCCCCAGATCCCAGCGGCCTTCGTCCAGCGTGATGCCGGCACGCAGGTTCACAAGCCCATGGGCCGGCTGCTCCAGCCCGGCCGTGTTTTCATCGTCGAAGAACATGCGGCCCTTCCATTGGTAGCTGGGCCGCAAGTAGAGGCTGCGCCCGGCGCCGATATCGCGGCTGTACAGCACGGCCAGCGACGCGCTGTTGTCCGGGCTCATGCGCAGGCGATTGCCTGCCAGCGCCTGCGTCGCGCCATCGTCGTCCACGGCATTGAAACGTGCGCGGATCCACGTGTAGTTGAGCAGCACGCCAAGGTTGTCGGTGATGTTGTGCTGCAAGGACATCTCAAAACCCGGCGCATGGGCACGGCCGGCATTGCGGGCCAGGTACTGGCCATCCACGTACGCACTGGATTGGAAATTGCTGTAGTCGTAGTAGAACGCGGAAAGGTCGTACAGGAAGCGCCCGCGCCCCAGCTCGCCCTTCAGGCCCACTTCGCCACTGGTCAGGATCTCGGCAGGCAGTTCGGTTGCGCCGTCCGGCTGGACCTGGATCACATTGGGCTTGCGCCCGCGCGCGACACTGGCGTAGAGGTTTGCGCCGTCCCCGAGGCGGTAGTTGGCGACCAGACGCCCGGTCACCCCCCAGAACGTGTTGGACGCACGCAACATCTGCCCACCGGTGCTGGCGAACAGATTGTTCGGCGTGACCGGCACGCCGCCACTGTTGAGCCCCAACACCCCCAGCGTTCCCACGCCATCGGCATCCACCGTCGCATAGCCGGAGCGGATGGACTCGCGCGAGACACGCAGGCCCGCCGTCAACTGCAGGCGCTCGGTCGCATCCACCGTCATGTCGGCAAACGCCTCCACGGCCTGGGTGCGTCCTTCGTTGATGTAGCCCTCGCTGATATCACGATTGAACGGCACCATCGCCCCGCCCCCCAACAGGTACTGCACCGGGTTGAGGTTGGCGGCCAGCAACTGGTTCACCATCGGCTGGTAGGCGGCATAAGCCGGCATCCGCTGCAGCAGGATCGGCCACACCACGTTGCTGAACAACAGCGACTCGTCGGTCTGCAGGTCGACACGCTGCTGGCCGTCTTCGTGGAAAACGTTTGCGCCGACGAAACCGCGCACGCGGCCGCCTGCGTCATAGCTGAAGCGGAACTCCTGGCTGAACTGCCGGCTCTTGGCCCGCTCCGCCATTTCCAGGATGCCCAGTCGGCTGCCATCGGCATCGAACTCCTCATGGGCGTTGAAACTGCGCAGACCGGTGATGCTGTTGATCTGCCAGTTCTCTCCTAGTCGATGGTTGGCGAGCACGGTCAATCCCTGGACCCGGCGCTGCAGGCCGAGGGCATCGCCACGGGTCAGGTCGGAGTCGCCGAAGACATCACGGTCGCTGTTGCGGTCAGCAATGGCCAGACCGTGGAAGTCAGTGCCCGGCGGCGTATCGCGTTGGTAATTGAAGATCGCATCAACCTCGCCATCGGCCAGGTCGACATGCAGGCTCAGGCGCGCAGCGGTCGTATCCTCGCCATTGAGTTCGCCGCCGCTGAGGTTGTCCACGTAGCCGTCATGGGCGGCATGGTGAACGGCCACACGCGCCGCCACGGTGTCACTGAGCGGCATGTTGGCGAATGCCGTGACCCGCCTGCTGGCATGGTTGCCCACCTCCACGTCAAACCCCTGGGCAGTTTCGCGGCCAGCCTTGTTCTGGATCAGCGAGACCGCGCCCGCTTCGGCACCACGTCCGAACAGAGTGCCCTGCGGGCCACGCAGCACCTCGATACGGTCCATGTCGAACAGCGCGACCGCTGAGCCACGCGAACGGCTGATGTCCACGCCATCCTGGAAGATCGATACGCGCGAAGTCTGGGTTGCTTCACCGCTGTCCGTGGTGATGCCGCGCACCACGTAGCCGGGATTGTTGGGGCTCTGCAACTGCGCATGGAAGCCCGGCACGAAGGCGCTCAGTTCATCCATGCGGCTGATGCCGAGCTTGCGCAGCATGTCCCCGCTGTAGGCGCTGATCGAGGCAGGCACATCGGCGACCTGCTGCTCACGCTTCTGTGCAGTGACGCTGATGCGCTGCAGCTGGGTCGCGGCAACGGCACCTTGGGCAACCGTCGTCTCCTGGGCCACTTCTTCGGCAAGAGCAGCCACTGGCAGGACGCAGGCCATGGCAGAGAACAACGCGGTGAAGCGGTACACACGACGATGGGAATGAGCGGACATGGGGGACCGGCGAAGGCGAGGCAGGCTTGCCACGCATTCAGTCTGTTCGTGTCATGTGTCAGCTTGTTTAAGCGATGTGAAAGACGACGTTGCAGAGACGTCAATGAGTCAAGGCGACGCGGATGAGCAGCAACCGCGCCGCGCCCTGCAGTGTCCAGGCCGCGCCCTCCCCCGCCGCGAACCAGGCACTGTCACCCGCGTGGAGTTGGCCGGATGGGCCTGTACCGGTACATCCCACGTCGCCGGCAAGCACATGGACGGCCCAGCCCACACTGGCTTCGCTGACCACCTGCATCACACCGTCCAGGCGGTGCTGCTGCAACTGCGCGTCCAACAGGTCGCGACGCCACATCAGGTTGAAATCATGGGTCGGTCCATCCACCAGTTCGCCGTGGACCACGGTCTCGCCAGCAAAGCGGGCGCGGTCATGCGGCGGCAATACCGGTACTGTCCTGCCGTCGGCAAACTTCAGCCGCACGCCATTGCCCTGCAGCAGCACCAGTTCGCGCTCGATGCCCGGGAAGCTGGAGAACGCCGCGTCCGATTCGATCTCGGCGATCGACAGGCGCAGCGCCCAGGTTTCGGCCGATACGGGAAGCCGCAGGACCTCGCGCGTCCAGCCCTGGCCATTGCGCCAGCGTTCGCGCTGATAACCGGCGGCGGGCAACAGACAGGAGGGCGTGGACAAGGCAGCGGCAGCGTTCATGCGGTCATTGTGCGCGAGCGCGTGGGCGGCGGCCACTGCAGACGGGGCTGCAGACGGCGATCCAGCCCATCAAGTCACCAGTGCCTGAAAACAGATCGCCCGGCGACACAGCCGTGTGACGCCGGGCAAACGTCATCTCCTTATGGGCCTCCTGGCGTCCCCCGGCATCCTGCAGGTGGGGGCGGCCGTGCTCCATGCTCGAGGCCGTGCCGATCCTTCGTGATTATCTCAGCCCCTTCCACAGGTCTGTGATGCCACCCTCCTGGTGGTCGTGAGCATCCCTGCATCGGCATGGCACCGGCGTCCTGCCGGCCCACTGGTGGGCGTCCTGCCTACCCCGATGTTCCTTCTGTCACCGCCTTGGCACGGTCCGCACCGGCACCGCTCCGGGTGCCGGATCGTCCGGAAACTCCCTGTTCCCGAGCGTGATCCGCTGTCGATTCCGTTCGACGATTCCTTTCCCTATCCCCTTCACCTGCGCCAGGTCCTCGACGCGTCTGAATGGGCCGTGTTGCCGCCGGTGCTCGACGATGGCCTGTGCCCGACGGGCACCCACCATGGTCAATCCCTGCTGCAGCGTCGCGGCGTCTGCCTGGTTGATGTCGATCGACTCGGCGGCAAGCGCCGGCAGGCTCAACAGCAATCCCAACAGTGCCCTCAACACGATCAACCAAGGCACGACGTACATCTCCCTGTGATCTGGACGATCCGAGCGGCAATCCCGTCGGTCGAATCAGTGTCCGTCAGCACATGTACACAGCCTATCGTCATCGGCCTTTTCTAACAGCCAGCCAAATACCCGACGGCGGGTAGGAAAATCCCTACCCCCGCGTCAGGCGTAGAATGGGCGATCAGCCAAATCCAACCGGAGTTTCAGATGGACAGCGCCAAGCTCGGCCACTACGTCAATGAAAAGTGGGACAGCGACATCATCCCGCAACTGGTCGACTACATCCGCATTCCCAACAAGTCGCCGATGTTCGACGCCAATTGGGTGCAGAACGGCTATATGGAGCAAGCCGTTGTCTTGATGGAAACCTGGGCCAAGGCCCAGGACATCCCCGGCCTGCAGGTCGAGGTAGTCCGCCTGGAAGGCCGTACACCGTTGCTGCTGCTGGAAATCCCGGCCAGCGGCGAAGAGACCGGCGACGACACCATCCTGCTGTACGGTCACTTGGACAAGCAGCCGGAAATGACCGGTTGGGACGAGGACCTCGGCCCCTGGATCCCGGTGCTGCGCGATGACAAGCTGTATGGCCGTGGCGGCGCAGATGATGGCTACGCCATCTTCGGCTCGCTCGCCGCCGTGCTGGCGCTGCAGGCGCAGGGACTGCCCCATGCGCGTTGCGTGGTGCTGATCGAAGCGTGCGAGGAATCGGGCAGCTACGACCTGCCGGCCTACGTCGACCACCTCGCCGACCGGATCGGCAAGCCTTCGCTGGTGGTCTGCCTGGACTCGGGCTGCGCCAACTATGACCAGCTGTGGTGCACCACCTCGCTGCGCGGGCTCACCGGCGGCAACTTCTCGGTGAAGGTGCTCAACGAAGGCGTGCACTCCGGCGATGCCTCCGGCGTGGTGCCGTCCAGCTTCCGCCTGTTGCGCCAGCTGCTGTCGCGCATCGAAGACCAGGACACCGGCCGCATCCTGCTCGATGGCCTGCACGTCGAAATCCCGGCCGAGCGCCTGGAACAGGCCAAGCGCGCCGCCGAAGTGGTCGATACCGCGATCTTCGACAAGTTCCCGCTGGTCGATGGCCTCGCCCCGATGAACGATGACCTGACCGAGCTGGTGCTCAACCGTACCTGGCGTCCGGCGCTGTCGGTCACCGGCATCGGTGGCATGCCGCCGCTCGAATCTGCGGGCAACGTGCTGCGCCCGCACACCGCGGTGAAGCTGTCGCTGCGCCTGCCGCCCACCGCAGATGGCAAGCGCTGCGGTGAACTGCTCAAGGAAGCCCTGCTGCGCGACCCGCCCAATGGCGCGCAGGTCAGCCTGGACCTGGAAAAAGCGTCCAGTGGCTGGAATGCACCGGCAATGGCCCCGTGGTTGACCCAGGCGATCGACGAGGCCAGCCAGACCTTCTTCGGCAAGCCGGCGATGTACATGGGTGAAGGCGGCTCGATCCCGTTCATGGGGATGCTGGGCGAGAAGTTCCCCGGCGCGCAGTTCATGATCACCGGCGTGCTCGGCCCGCATTCCAATGCCCACGGTCCGAATGAATTCCTGCACATCCCGATGGGCAAGAAGGTCACGGCCTGTGTGTCCAAGGTGATCAGCGAACACTACGCAGCCAGCCTGCGCGGCGAGACCAGCGGTTCGCCGGTGGCGGCCGACAGTGGCACGCGCCACGGCGGCCACGGCTGCTGCTGATCGCCGTGCTGGACGGATGCAGCCAGCCTTGGCAGGCTGCATCCGCCTCTTCTCCCGATGCCATGACACGTCCTGCATGAACGACCCCGCCGCCGATCCGCACCGCGCCACGCAGCGCCTTGAGTGGGCCCGCACCCAGCTTGGCGACCCCGCTGCCAGCATCGAACGGGCGTCGGTGGACGCCGGCTTCCGCAGCTACTGGCGCATCACCAGCACCGCTGGCAGCCACGTGCTGATGGATTCGCCGCCGGCGCTGGAGGATGCGCGGCCTTGGCTGCGCATGCGCGAATTGCTGGCGGACAATCGCCTGCGCGTGCCTGCGGTGCTGGCCCAGGACCTGCCGGCAGGCCTGCTGTTGCTGGAAGACCTCGGCGGCCCGACCCTGGCCAAGGTGCTGGACGAGGACAACGCCGATGCCTGGTTCGACCTGGCGATCGACCAGCTGGTCACCCTGCAGGCCATCGCCGTCCCCGAAGGCCTGGGCCAGTTCGGCGAGGCGCTGCTGCAACGCGATGCCGGCCTGTTCGATGAGTGGTTCCTGCAGCGCCACCTCGGCGTGCAGCTGGACTGCGACGCCGCCGAAGCGCTGCAGCTGGTGCAGCGTCGCCTGATGGACAATGCGCTGGGGCAGGCGCAGCTGCTCACCCACCGCGACTTCATGCCGCGCAACCTGATGCCGGTGGCCGATGGCCCGGCCATCCTGGATTTCCAGGACCTCGTCCGCGGCCCGGTCGCCTACGATCCGATCAGCCTGTTCAAGGACGCCTTCCTCAGCTGGCCCCTGCCGCGCGTCGACGGCTGGTTGGCGCAGTACCACGAGCGCGCGCGCAGCGCGGGACTGCCCGTGCCCGCGCTGGCCCGGTTCCAGCGCGATGCCGACTGGATGGGCATCCAGCGCCACCTGAAATGCCTGGGCATCTTCAGCCGGCTGCGTTACCGCGACGGCAAGGGCCATTACCTGGACGACGTGCCGCGGTTCATCGCCTATCTGGACGAAGTGCTGCCACGCTACCCGCAGCTCGATGGCCTGCGGCGGCTGCTCGACGGCCACATCCGGCCGGCCATGCAGGCGCTGGCCGAACCGCTGCGGCTTGCCCGATGAAGGCGCTGGTCTTTGCCGCCGGGCTGGGCGAACGCATGCGCCCGCTGACCCTGCATACCCCCAAGCCGCTGCTGCCCGTAGGCGGCAAGCCGCTGATCGCCTGGCACCTGGAGCGGCTGGCCGCGCTGGGCATCACCGACGTGGTGGTCAACACGGCCTGGCTGGCCGAACAGTTCCCGACCGCCCTGGGCGACGGCCGCCGCTGGGGCCTGCGCCTGCATTTCGTGCACGAAGGCGCCACGCCGCTGGAAACCGGTGGCGGCATGCTCAATGCACTGCCCTTGCTGGGCGATGCCCCGTTCCTGGTGGTCAACGGTGATGTCTGGACCGACGTTGATTTCGCCGCACTACCGGCCGAACCGGAGGGCGAAGCGCACCTGGTGATGGTCGACAACCCCGCCCAGCACCCACAGGGCGATTATCGGCTCGATGCGGCCGGCCGCCTGCACCATGACCGGGCCGGTGCCTGCCTCACCTATGCCGGCATCGGCGTGTACCGACCGTCGATTCTGGCCGACTGGCGCACGGTCATCGGCGAAACCGCGGACAGCCAGCGTCGACCACCACGTTTTTCCATCGTGCCGCTGCAGAAACACTTCATGGCCCAGGGGCGGATCAGCGGCCAGCACCATCGCGGCCAGTGGACCGACGTGGGTACGGTCGAACGTCTGCAGGCGCTGGACGCCACCCTTCAGTAACGCGGCTGCCCGGCTTCGAGCACCTGGCGCAGGAACGGCACGGTGATGCGCCGCTTGGCCGCCAGCGATTCGCGGTCCAGCCAGTCCAGCAGGGTGATCAGACCGCCCAGTTCGCGACCGGTGTGGGTGAGCAGCCACTCGATGGCCGCCTCGTCCATCGAAAGGCCGTGCTGCAGCGCGCGCTCGCGCAGCACGGCCGCGCGTCCTTCTTCGTCCAGTGGCTGCAGCACCACCCGCACGCACTGGCTGAGCCGTGAACGCAGGTCCGGCAGCAACAGCCCCAGCTCGCCCGGTGCATGCTGGGCGGTGTACACCACCGTGGCGCCCGCTTGACGGGCACGGTTGTGGAAATCAAACACCGCTACCTCGTCCTCCCGGCTGCCCACCACCGCGTCCAGCCCGTCCAGGGTGATCAGGTCGCGCTGTTCCAGTCCATCCAGGGCAGCCGCCACGCGACCGGCAACCGCGGCCAGCGGCACATAGGTCGGCAAGCGTCCGGCCTGCTGCGCGCTGGAACACATGGCCAATGCCTGATGGGTCTTGCCGGTGCCCGCGGCCCCTTCCAGGTAGACCCAGTCCTGGCTGGCCCCCACCGCGATGGCCCGCAACTGGGCCAGCGCACCATCGGGTGCGCCGATGAAGGTTTCCAGCCGCTGGTCACGCGGATAGCGCAAGGCCAGCGGCAGCTGCGGCACGGCACTCACTTCGGCTCCGGCCCCAGCTCATTGGGATCGACAATGATCGCCGGGCGGTCGATGTAGGAATCCAGCACGATGTTCGGCTTCTCGCCGGCATACAGATCACTCTGGCGGTAACGCTGGTGCGCATAGCGCAGCAGCACGTTGCTGACCGCCGCCACCGGCAGCGCCAGCAGCATGCCGAGGAAGCCAAACAGCTGGCCCCCGGCCATCACCGCGAAGATCACGGCCACCGGGTGCAGTCCGATCTTGTCACCGACGATGCGCGGCGTCAGCACATAGCTTTCCAGCAACTGGCCCACCGTGAACACCACGCCCACCAGGACCAGCAGCTTCAGGTCGAAGCCCTGTGCCTGCACCAGCGCGGCGGCGACGGCCAGCACGATGCCAGTGGTTGCGCCCAGGTACGGAATGAAACTGATCAGGCCGGCCACCAGGCCGATCAGCAGGCCCAGCTTGAGGCCGACCAGCGACAGCCCCGCCGCATAGATGACGCCCAGCGCGATCATGACCAGGAACTGGCCGCGGATGAACGCACCCAGCACGTCGTTGGATTCACGGGCCAGCGCGGTGATCGTGCCCACCTGGTTGCGCGGGATCAGCGAGGCCACGCGCTCCACCAGCTTGTCCCAGTCGCGCAGGAAATAGAACGCCAGGATGGGCAGCAGGGCGATGTTCACCACCCAGGTGACCACGGTGAAGCCAGAGCGGGACACATAGCCGAAGAACGTGGCCGCGACCCCACCGGCCTGTTGCCAGTGGCTGCGGACCCACTCGATCAAGCGCTCGGGATCCAGCCACGGCATGACTTCCATGCCGGTCTTCTGTTCGACCCACGGAATGGCGGTCTGCATCAGCCACGCCTGTGCCTGTGGCGCGGCCTGCAGCAAGGTGGTGATCTGGCGTTCGATCATCGGCACCAGCACCAGCAGCAGTGCGGTGATCACCAGTACCATGGCCACGAACACCAGGATCACCCCGGTGTTGCGCGAGCGACCCGTGGCTTCGATGCGGTCCACCAGCGGATCGCCGAGCCAGGCCAGCGCCAGCGCCAGCACGAACGGGGTCAGGATGGGGGCCAGCAGGCCCACCACCCAGCCCACGGCCACCACCAGCACGATGGCCTTTAGGCGGCGCAGGAACAGCGCGATTTCAGCGTCGGGGGTCAAATTCATCGCAGTCGGTACTCATTGCTGGCCGGCAGCGCAGGCTGTCCGTCGCCTTCCAGTTCCACCGCCACCGGCGCTGCGGGAATCAGGATCCCCCCATCGCCCAGCATCCGGTTCAGTCCGGCCAGGCCGGTCGTCATGTCCAGCGTCAGTTCCAGGCGGCTGCCGCTGGCGCGCAGCGGGGCCACCCCGCGCACCACGGGCACCTGGCCGAGCCCGGCGATCAGGCGCATGTAGTCGTCGGCGTTGTCGATTCCGGTGACCACCACCCGGTAGCTGCCCGCCTGGCCGGTCGCCACGCCGGCCTTGGCGTAACGCTTGACCAGGGCATCGGCGGCACCGTCGGCGCCAGCGGCCATGGCACGCATTGCGTTGGCGTCGGAGGTGGTCCAGCGGTTCAGCTCGCGGCCGTTGTCCACGAACACCCAGTCGGCACTCCAGCCACCGTCGCCGCTGCGGTACAGCTTGCCGATCAGCTGCATCGGCGGGGCATAGCGTGCCGAGGCACGGGCGACCGCGGCCGTGTCCTGGCGCCAGATCGCCCCGGCCAGGGCCTGCTCGGCCGCGCTGCCGCTGGGCAGCTCCAGGCGGTAA